>JAEWOZ010000065.1 GCA_023399505.1 Fusobacteriota bacterium
TTAAAACTAACCACACAAGGTGAAAGCCCTTTTTCTCTAGCTATTGAGTTAGGTAATCAAGGAGTTTGTGAAAAAATATTGGAAAAATATCCTAAATTTATAAATGAAAAGATAAATGGAAGAGAAGATACTCCTCTTATTTATGCTATAGAGAATGAAAAAGAAAATTTGATTGAATATTTTCTTTATTATGAAGGAATAGATTTTTCAATTTCAAATTCTGAAGAAGAAGATGCTTTATTAAAAGCCATTAAAAAGAAAAGAAGTGATCTAGTAGAAAAATTAATAAAAGCTAATATAAATTTAGAATATGAATTAAAAGGCGCTTATTTAATAGTATGGGCTGCACATTTAGGACTAGAAGAGGCCATTGAAATATTATTGGCAGCTGACGCGCCTAAAGAACAAGATAAAGAGAGAATATCGAAAAAAGCTGCTCTAAGCTTGGGAAATATAATACTATCAAATATAGTGAGTGATAAAATTAAAGATGCTTTTTTAGGATTTGTACCCAAAAGTAAAGAACAAGAGGAACTGAAAGAGCCTCATGTTGAATTAGCTTATAAAAAAATTAAAGAAGTTGCTTTAAAAGGAGAATGGATTCTAAGAAGACAAAAATATTCTCCAGCTACTTTAAGAGCTTATGAAGATGTAATAAATTTCTTTACAGAAAGATTACAACGTATAAAGGAAGAAGCTGATTTAGAAATAAGAAAAGAAAAAGAAGAAGCTCAAGGATATATTCTAGAAAATAAGGAAAAATTGTTTGAAATATTAGATAAAAAAGATGGTGATGAAGTAGATTCTTTGTCAAAAGTACATAAAAAAGTTAATGAATTAATAAACATGGGGCTTAATGGTTCTAAAGGTTTAAGAACTCACCTTTTCAAAATAAAAAAAGAATTTTTTTATCAAGGATTTGATAAAGCTAAACCTAATGTAAATAAAGAAAATTTTAAAAAAGAAATAAATGAATTAAGGAGTAGATACTCAAATTTTTTAAAAGAGAAGATTAAATTAGAACTTTCCTTAAAACATATTAATTCTGAAATAAGAAAATTAAAAAATCCTCTTACTTCATATTAATTTTCAAATAAATACCCAAGACGTTTAAGTACAAATATCTTTTTTGTTCCTAATAACTTATACCTAATTTTTTTTATTATATTAATAAGTGATTTTATATAATTTCAAAGACTCATTTACTTTGTATAAAAAAGCAATAAAACCAGAAATATTTTAGGATAGCTTTTGGTTTTATTGCTTTAATTTTAGAACGACACTTTTGCATTTCCTCGAACATTTAATTATTAAAAACTTTCAACAATTTTTTCAAATAATTCTTGAGGTAAAGTGGGCAAATGATACAATAAGTTAATGTGGTTGTGTAATCTTTTTTTCTCATCTTCAGAGATATTAAAGTTTTTGCTAAAAGGTACAAATAATTGTATATAATCTTTGGAGCTCTTTTCTATTAATTTATATGCTATATTAATAAGCTTATCTCTTTCAAATTTCTCTCTAGAATTCTTAAGTTCATAGCTTATATAAGATAAAGCTGATTTATTTGATTCTTCACCATAAATATCAGCACCTGCTTTTATTAACTGTTCAGTTAGATATAAATTCTTTTTTTGAATTGCTATTTTTAAAGCTGTATTCTCCTTATGATCTTTTTCATTAAGATTAGCTCCAGCTTCTACTAGCACTTTAACTATTTCTATATGTTCTCTACTTGATGCTATTATCAATAATGTCTGACCATATTTATATTTATAATCAATATCAGCACATGCCTCTATTAATAATTTTGCTATATCTATATAACCATGTTCTGAAGCATACTTTAATGCTGTATAATCATTCTTATTTTTATCGTTAACGTTAACTCCTGCTTCTATTAGTTTTCTAACTACTTCTGTGTGACCTTTTTCTGATGCTATCATTAATGCTGTGGAACCATATTCATTTTTATCATTAACATTGGCACCAGCTTTTATTAACGTTTTAACTATTTCTGCATAACCTTTTTCTGATGCTATCATTAATGGTTTCTTTTTATAATTGTCTTTTATATTGATATTAGCACCATTTTTTATTAATTCTTCAACTAATCTTATATGACCGTTTTGAGTGGCTATTAACAATGCTAAATTTTTATTTCTATCCTTATTAATACTATTCTCTATTAATATTCTAACTACTTCTGTATGACCTTTTTCTGAGGCCATCATTAACGCTGTCCGACCGATAGTTGTTTTCTCATCAACGTCAGCACCTTTTTCTATTAGTATCTTAACAATCTCTGCATGACCGTTTTGAGATGCTAGCATTAAAGGTGTATTGGGGTTGCCAAATTGATATTTTTCAATAGTAGCACCTTTTTCACTTAATTTTTTAAATACCTCTAAATTTCCTTCTTGAGATGCATACATCAAAGGAGTCATTCCAAGCATATCTCGACTATTAATGTTAAAAATATTTTCTTTACTATATAAAATTTCAGTTAATGATGCTTTGCCTATTTGATCTTTAAAATTGACAGAGGGTTCATATTGCTCCAAAATTTCTAATATATCTGACTTGCCTCCTAAGGTAGCTATAGTTAAAGCTTCTCTGCCACTTTTATCTTTCACTTCTCTTGTATTTATATTATTTTCTTCTATAAATTCTCTTACCTTTTTTGCATTAGATGTGTAGCATAAATATAAAAAATATTTATTTTTTTCTATTATTCCCTCTTCTAAATTATATTTATCTTTAATTATATTTACCAGTCCAAAATCGAAATCATCTAAAGCAAGATCATATATTTTTATTATGTTTTCTTTATTTGGGAGTAGTCCTTTTTCTATTAAAATTTTAATAATATCCAAATTAGGCTTTTCTGAATCTAAAGCTAATTCTAAAAAGTTTTTATTATTGTAACTAAAGTTTATGTTAGAAACTCTTTCTATCAAATTTCTAACTTTATTTTCATCTTTATTTTCTATAGCTTTAACTAAATCTTCGTTGATACCTTTAAATTTTAAATTCATAGTTTTAAAACTTTTGACGCAAGACATAATTAAAGCTATTAATATAACTTTTTTCATTACTTTTTCCTTCATTATTTTATATTTAAATAAGTCTAGCATGATAGAAAAAATTTAGCAAATATCTTTAGATGGAATATGAGAGCTTTTAGCATTGAAATAATAAGCTCTTAAAAGATGATATAGTAAGATAATAGCCACGTTAAGAGTTATATAATAGTGCTTATATAACTTCTTAACTTTCCTCTCTTTTAGCTAGTTTATAATAGGTTACATTAATATCTTTAATATAAACATTCTTATAATAATATTGAATTATATTTAAATGGTTATAGCCTCTCTCAGCTAACTTATATGCTCCCCATTGGGATAAGCCTATTCCATGACCAGAACCTCTTCCCTTCACTGTGAAGTAAGTAGAATAGCTACCTATAGTAAATAAGGTACTTGGAAGTGAGCAGATTGATCTAAATTTTTCTCCTGACATTTGTAAAGTTTGTGTACCGATTAAAACTATGGAAGTTACTCTTCCATTTTTAGTGTTTTGAACTCTAATTTTTTTAACTTTAAAACCTACTTTTTTAGATAAGGCGTTCTTGTATACTCTTAAGGTCCATTCAGATTCTTCGCTTCCTGCGTAGTTTCTACTATCATTAACAGGTTGAAGGTATGGAACATTCCCTGCTCCCCATATATCTTGGGGAGTACATGTAACACCTCCGCTATTACTATGATAATGAGCATGTATTAATCTACCGTTATGTACTATCACTTTGTTGAATGTTTCATTTACAAATCTATTGAATCTTTCTATTTCAACATTGTATCCCATATATACTTGAGAATCATGAGTATCTACTAAATCCCAATATTTATATTTTAAAGTTTCAAGTCCTTTATAGAGATAAGTTCTCGCTGCTATTGCTTGAGCTTTAATAGCTTCATCTGCATAAAAAGCACTTATTTCACATGGAAGTACACCGTATAAGTATTCCTCAGCATTTACTACATTTATAGGATATAGTTTAGAATTGTAAATAATAATTTTAAAATCTCCCCTGTATCTTCTATGTACTTTAGAGCTATTTATTCCTATTAAACCTGTAACTTCTCTTTTTTTTATTTTTATAATTTTATAAGTCTTATTTTCTAAAAGAATCCCTTTAGAAGAATAATTTAAGGTAATATAACTTTTATCTTTTAGAACTTTTTTTTCATTATCGCATTCAATTTCTAAATCTGTATCGATGGCCATTATCCCAATATTAGATGAAGCCATTGACTTCAAGCCAACATTAATTTTTTCTCCGAAACTTTTAGAAAGAGTGTAACACTTTAAAAAATTTGATATCAATAAAAAGAATAATAAAAACATCTATAATCCTCATCTTTTATTTAAATTTTCGTATTAATTAGAATTATATCACAAATAAAAAAGAACCTTTTAATACAAAAGTTTCTTTTCAATATTAAAAAACTTATCAGCTCTAAAATTTAAACTAATTATAATTTTTTAAAATATATAAGCTAATAATATTTATTTTAAATTCTTCAATTCCTCTAAAGTTCTTTTTAATTTACAGTAAAGTTTTTGAAATTCTGCTACATCAAGCATATGAGGATTTTTTTCTATATCTGAATCCATTGATTTCAAAGAAAGACTAAATGTTTGAATAAAAAATTCCTTTATTCTTATATCCTCTGCATCTTGAGGATTAAAACTTTTACAAAAATTTTGAGTATCTTCCAGTGCTTTCAAAGCATCTTCATAAGCTTTATGAGGATCTAATTGAAATTTTTTATTTTCCTTAGGAGCACTCTCTTTAATATCCTGTGTTGTACATGAAATTAATAATAAAGTTAATAATAAAATTTTTGTTTTCAAAGTTGAAATCTCCTTTTAATTTTTGCGCTCTTTATGATATCATAAATTTTACTGTCTAGTCAAATTATTTTATTTTCCATCCATAAAAGGGCCGTACTTTATATAACATTTTCTCAACTCTTCTTTAGAGACATGAGTATAAACTTGAGTAGAAGATATAGAAGCATGCCCTAAAAGCTCCTGAATAGCTTTTAAACTTACACCTTTGTTTAATAAAAGTGTTGCAAATGAATGTCTAAAAGTATGAGGCGATACTTTTTTAGATATTTTTGCTTTTTTAGTAAGTTCATTTATAGTTTTTCTTAAATATCTATCTGAAAGTTGTTCTCCAAACTTATTTATAAATATATATTCACTTTTAAAAAGTTTTTTCTTTAGTGGTAGATATTTCAATAAGATGGACTTTGCTTTTTTATCAAAAAAGGCTATCCTCTCTACATTACCTTTTCCTATTATTCTTAGTTCTTCTCTAGAAAAGGAAATATCATTTTCTTTAAGTGATATTAATTCTGCTGCTCTTAGGCCACTGGAATAAAGAAGATAGATAATAGATTTATTCCTTAAATCTTGAAAACTGTCCTCTTTTATAACAGAAATAATATTATCTATCTCCTCAATAGATAATATTTCAGGGAGAGGCTTAGAAAATTTAGGACCTTTTAAAAGGAGCGTAGGATCTTTTTTTATAAACCCTTGATAGGCTAAAAATTCAAAGAAAGTTTTTAAAGAAGAGAGTTTCCTATTTATACTTCTTTGAGCAATTCCTTTTAAACTTAGATAAGATAGAAAAGATCTTAAGTGAGATAATTGAACATTTTTAATTTCATCTTCTAAAAAATTTAAAAACTGTGAAATGTCTAATGAATATGCTTTAACTGTATGTTCACTTTTAGAATTAAAAATTTTTTGATGATTTAAAAAATTCTTTAATAGCTCTTCTTTCTTCATTTTTCCCCTTCTCATAAATTGTAACATCATAGTAATTATGATAAAATTCTAAAGCTATTATATCATTTTAAAAAAGAGAAAAGAAGGAAGAATGAAAATGGAAAATTACAATAGAAAAAATTTTTATATATCAATATTAAAAATAGCTATTCCTATTGCGCTTCAGCATACTGCCCTATCTTTTAATTCAATTATAGATAATTTTATGGTAAGTAAGCTTGGAACTTACTCTTTAGCAGCATTAGGGTCTTCTAATAGATTTTTACAAATTTTTAGACTATTAATTGTAGGATTAGGAAGTGCAAATATAATACTTACAGCTCAGTACTTTGCAGCTAAAGATAAAAATGGAGTAAAAAGAAGTTTAGCAGCAGGATTGCTAACTAATATTGTTATTTCATTTTCTGCTCTTATTATATATTACGCGTTTAATCAAAAAATAGTTAATTCCTTTTCAAGTAATTTAGAGATAAGAGAAATAGCTAAAAGCTATTTAAATATTGCAATTTTTACATTTATTGCTAAAAGTGTAATATTTTCTTATGGATACTCTTTAAGAGGAATAGGAATAGTTTTTATGAAAACTAATTTAACTATTTTAACTACTATATTAAATATAATTTTAAATTATTTGTTTATATATGGATCTTATGGGTTTCCTAAATTAGGCATTAGAGGAGCTGCACTCTCTACTCTTCTTTCTGAAAGCATAGCTGCTTTATTAATGCTCTACATAACATATAAGAAGGATTATGAAGTTGCTGTTAAATTATCAGAGTTAATAAAAGTACCTAAGAATTTCTTAATTAAATATATAAAAATTTCTCTACCTTTAGGAATATCTAATCTTCTATGGAGTACAGGGTTACTTTTTTATCATAATATATTTGGAAGTTATGGAACAAGTTCTTTAGCAGCTTATGGATTAATTACCCCCTTAGAACTTCTTCTAGCTAATATATTTAACGGCTTAGCTAACGCCGCAACTATATTGATTGGAAAAGAGTTAGGAAAAAAAGAATTTAATACTGCCTATAATCATGCAAAAACTATAATGAGAATAGGTACATTAACATCTTTGGTTATAGGTTTAATTGTATTCACATTTTCAGAAAGTATTGTAAACTTATATTCGAATATCTCCAAAGAAGCTGCGTATAATGCTATATTGTTTTTAAGAATATATAGCATATTCTTAGCAGTAAAAGTTTTCAATCTAGTTAGCTATGCCGGTATTTTAAAAAGTGGGGGAGATTCAATTTTTTTATTCATGCTAGGAACAAGCGCAATGTGGTTAATTGGAGTACCTCTAGCTAATATAGCCTCTTACATATTTAAATTTGAAAGTTATAAAGTATATATTATTATTAATTCTGTTGAAATATTAATTGCTATTACCTCTTTCTTAAGAATAAGATCAAAAAGATGGATAAAAAATTTAATTTAGTTTTAGTATCATCTTTTATCTTTTCAAATATTTGTAAAACTTATTATATTGGTAAGGAGCTTTTATAAGAATAGTTTTTAAGAACCTACTAAAACCTTATTTGTAATTATTAAAATCGCACTTCGAAAAAATTTTAGCTAGTAAAGAAAAATTAGAAGCCTTTTAGTAATTTACAAAATTAAAATGAATTAATAAATCTACAATAGCCTCTTCAGTTAAATTATAGTCTTCATCGTATATAAAGTTTTCTATATGAAATACTGTTGGTATATCTGCCTCTTCTGACTTTCTATTCTTAAATATATTTTCTACCAAATAATCCATTATCTTGTTATTAAATATTTTATTACTTCTTATATAATTTAATATGTAATCAAATGCTCTTTCTCTATATAATTTTTTTACTTCATCTATTATTAATTGCTTATTATATTCGTATTTAAAATCTTTCTCATACAAGCCTGTTACTTTTAATTCATTAGATAAATTATCAACTAAGTAAGCTTTCATATGCTCGTTATATTCTCCTTGTGCTCTTCCTAATTCTCTTCCCCTCTCATCTAAGGTTATCACAGTACAATTATTGTTTAAATTTTTCCTAGCCACTTCCTCTATTAAAACTATTCTAAATAGCATTAATTCTGTATTTATTAAATCTTTCAACTTACTCTCACTATCATTATTCAATAAACAATTGACAGCATAATTAATAGCTTCTAATGTTCCTGTTGGGCATGATAAATTGCTTAATATATGATTCATTACCCATCCCAATTGTTCCTCTCTTTGATCTAGAGGTACTTGACTTAACAGAGTTCCTAATCTTCTTAATCTTTTTTTAGTTAAATATTTTACATATTCACTCTTCTCATTATCACTTGCATCTACTGAAGGTATAGCTTTAGGAGGTTTTACTTTAGCTATATTCGCTAGCTTTTTTCTAAATATTTTTCTTATATTTTCTAAAGAGTTGTTACCATAATATTCATTATGTCCTAAATCAAATGCTGCTCCTACTATAAAATCGGGTTCTAATTCAAAATCTGCTAAATCTTCCCTTTCTACTCTTAGAATTGATATATCTGACATTTTAATATTTAGATTTTTATATCTAAGTTTAAAAAAGTTTGATATATAATCTGTCATTTGCTTTTCTTGTTGAAAATCTTCATCAGCTAATTTTATTATTTTTATTATCTCTTTTATTTTATTTTTATCCTCATAACTAACTTCTAAATTATTTGATAGCTTAACTATTAAAGGATTGTATATTAAGCTATTGCTTAAACCTTCGTAAGGCAATAACAAATTTATTAATAATATGTTATTTATGCAAGAGCATACTTTTATTAGTGAGCCTTTGTTTATTAGATACCATATAAAATTTTCATTTATATTGCCTTTGGATAAAGCAAAATATAAAGGATTTTCTCCAAATATATTAATTGAATTAATATCCAACTTTTTGCTTAAAAGAGCACTAAATAACTTACAATTATTAGTTAAAGCAGCATAATGTAAAAATGTATTACCCTCTTTATCTCTGCTATTAAAGGTTATATTATTTTTATACTTGCTAATTAGTATTAAACTGCTTTCTATTTCATTATTTTTAATATTCTCGAGTAGCATTTCTGATAAAAGGTTAGCTATTAGAGCATCCTTAAACAGAACATCATTAATTTCGAAATGGTTCTCCAATAATATTTTTACTACTTCTTTATGATTATTATTGCAAGCATATTTCAAAGAATTCCATCCACCCTTGTCTTTTTGGCTTATATCCGCGCCTCTTTCTAATAGTAATTTTGCTACCTCTGGATGTCCGTTAGAACATGCATACATTAACGCTGTATTATCCATATTATTTTTATCATTAATGTTTGCCTCGTTGTTTAACAAAAACTCTACTAGCTCTTTGTGCCCTTCTTGTGATGCTACCATTAAAGCTGTCCATCCTTTATTATTTTTATTATTAATATTCGCATCCTTTTCTAGCAATACTTTCATAACTTCTATGTGGCCATTCTGTGATGCTAACATTAATAAAGTCATTTGATTGTTTTTCCCTTTTTTATTAATATCTGCTCCTTTTTCTAGCAATAATTTTGCTACCTCTGAGTGCCCATTAGAACATGCATACATTAGTGCTGTATAGCCATTATTATCTTCATAGTCAATATTAGCTCTGTTCTCTATTAATTGTTTTACTATTTCATTATATCCTTTTTCTGCTGCTAATATTAATGCTGTATAACCTTCATTACTTCTTTCATTAATATTAGCATCTTTTTCTTGCAATGCTTTTATAATTTCTATGTGACCATTTCGTGATGCGAACATTAAGGCTGTCCATCCGTCAACTTCCTTTTCATTAACATTTATTCCTTTTTCTAGTAATAGCTCCACTACATTTTTATGTCCATTCTGTGATGCTAACATTAATACCGTATACTGTTCGTTATTTTTATCGTTAATATTAGCTCCCTTATTAAGCAGTAGTGTTACTATATCTTTATGACCATTATATGATGTTAGTAATATTGCTGATAATCCTTCGTTGTCTTTGTCACTAATATTAGCGCCCTTTTCTAATAATAACTCTATTACGCTTTTATGACCTTTTCTAGCTGCATATATTAATGCAGTATCTTCGTTGTTATTTTTATCATTAATACTCGCTCCTTTTTCTAGCAATTCTTTTACTATTTTTATATTTCCTTCTAATGATGCAAGCATTAATGCTGTAGAGCCATTATTATTTTTATCATTGACATCAGCACCTTTTTCTATCAGAAGCTCTAATATACTTTTATGATCATTTAAAGCTGAATACATCAATGCTGTATTACCTCTAACATTTTTATCATTAATATTAGCTCCTTTTTCTACTAATATCTTTACTATCTCTTTATAACCTTTTCCTGAAGCTTCCATTAATGCTGTTTCACCCTCTTCATTTTTATTATTAATATTCGCTCCTTTTTCTATCAGAAACTCTACCGCACTTTTTTGATAATTTGCAGCTGCATATATTAATGCTGTATTACCTTTAACATTTTTATCATTAATATTAGCTCCTTTTTCTATTAATATTTTTACTATCTCCTTGTAACCTTTTTCTGAAGCTTTCATTAATGCTGTTTCACCCTCTTCATTTTTTGAATTTAAGTTTGCCCCTTTTTCTGTCAGCAACTCTACTGTACTTTTGTCACCATTTACAGTTGCATATATTAATGCTGTATCACCTCTCTTATTTTTATCATTAATATCAGCTCCTTTTTCTATCAGAAACTCTAATATACTTTTATGATCATCTCCAGCTGCATACATTAATGCTGTTTCACCTTGAATATTTTTGACACTAAAATTGGCTCCTTTTTCCAATAACAATTCTACTATCTCTCTGTTACCGTTAAAACATGCATACATCAATGCTGTATCTTCGCTGTTATTTTTATCATTAATGTTTGCTCCTTTCTCTAATAATAATTCTAATAGCTCTTTTTTAGGAGCTTTAACACATGCACACATTAATGCTGTATAACCATCATTATTTTTATCATTGATATTAGCTCCTTTCTTGAGTAGCAATTCTGCTGCTCTTTTATGCCCATTTCCAGCTGCGTATATTAATGCTGTATATCCATCATTGTCTTTTTCATTAACATCCATTCCTCTCTCCAATAAAAGCTTTATTACTTCAGAATAGCCTTTTCTCGATGAAATCATTAATACTGTACAGCCTTTAGTATCTTTTTCATTAATATCAACTCCCCTTTGCATTAATAGCTTTATAATTCTTTCATCGCCCTTATCTAATGCTTGCGCTAAGATTGATTTCATTTTATCCTTTATGTCTCCAAAGTTAGCACCATTTTCTATTAAAATGCCCATTGCCTTTAAGTGCCCTCTCATGTAGGAACTTATTAAAGCACTTTGCCCACCTTTGTTAATCAAATTTATGTGTGCATTTGAAGCTACTAATAGATTTACTATTTCTTCATGCCCATATGCTGCTGCACCAATTAAAGCCGTGTTTCCGTAAATATCTGTTTCATTAACATTGATCCCTCTTTTTATTAATAATTCTACTATCTCAGCATACCCAAATCTTGACGCATAAATTAAAGCATTACTTCCAAAAATGTCTTTATGATTTATATCAATACCTTTATTTAATAATATTTTTACCGTCTCAATTGATCTTTGACTAACTGCACATATTAAAGAATTATAGCCAAACATATTGTAACTATTAATATCTGCACCTGCATCTAATAATAATTCCACTAATCCAATATTTTCTTTTTTCGAAGCCAAAAGCAAAGCACTATCACCTTTATTATTTTTTTGGTTAACATCTGCTCCTCTTTTAATCAATATTTGTACCAGCTCTATGTTGTTAGTATTTGAATCTGTTATTACATCTAGCTCTAAATTACCCATGGATAAATCTGCGCTTTTTTGAATTTTATTATAATTTTCTTTATTACATATATACATCAAAGCGGTATTACCATCTTTATTTTTATAATTGATATTAGCGCCTTTTTCTAGTAGTAGCTTTAAAAGTTCTAAATTCTTAAATAAACATGCGTATATCAAAGGAGTTTGCCCATCCATATCCTCATGTTCAATATTTGTTCTATCTATTAGTAATTTTATTGTTTCTACTCTATCTGAAATTAATTTGACAGTTTCAGAATTTATTAATTTATCTGTATATGTTCCTCTAAAACTATACAATAAAGGGGTTACGTTTTTACTATCACTTTTATTAATTTCAGCCCCTTTTTCTATTAATAATCTTACTATTTCTATGTCTCCTTTTTCACTTGCATACATTAATGGAGTTTTTCCTTTATGATCAATATAATTAACATCAGCTTTTTTTAATAATTCTAGTAAGCTCTCTGTATCTTCTTGTATAATAGCCTCAATTAGATCATCGTTAACACCTTTACTAATTGAGGTTAAGTAATTTAAGCTTTTAAAACATCCGTTCATTGTTAAAGTTAAAGCTATCAGTAATATCATCATTTTTCTCCTGTATTTATAATTAATTCTTTTACCAAAAAGTTTTTATAGTTTTCTTTTTATATTTATATTGAGTCTTCAAGTGATAAAATTTATATTATACATTTTCTGAAATTATTATTGAGCTATTAGTAGTTCGAATATTTTATCAAGGTTGCAAGTAGTTGTACAAAAAGATTTTTTATATCTTTTAAATTTTACTAAGTCACCATTCGTTATAAAGGGTTAAAGCTATAATAGTTTCTTGAGTAAAATCGATAATTGAGATCCATTTTCTAATATAATTCTTTTATCTTATTTATAGTTAATTGTATTCATTATTAGTTTTTTAAAATCTTTAGTAAGTTTATTACTCAATAAAATTAATATAAAAATTATATTTTAATTATTTCTCTTATCTTTCTTATTTAATTCATATTAGCAAACTTATAAAAAATTGTAAAACTTTTATAGAAAATTATAAAATTTTTTATATTTATAATTAACATTTTAAAAATACTTTACAAAATAAAAAAGAAGCAATACGTGCTCTTTTAAATTTTTGCTAAACTAATTAAATTTTCATATTCTTTTTCAGATATCTTTGTATCTTTTGACCATACATGAGCTAGAGGCAAGAAAGAGACCTTATTAATTAAAAGGTTTATAACTAAGTTACTTTTAGAATTCTCTATCAATTTTAAGGTATTAAAAGCAAATTTTTCTGCCATTATTCTCTCAAAGGCTGTTGGAGCCCCTCCCCTTTGAATATGTCCTAAAGTTACTATTTTAGGTATTATTTTTAGCTTTTCTGATAATTCTTTAGCTAAAGTTTTAGGAGAGCCCACACCTTCTGAAAAAAGAATAATATTGTGAAATAAATTTTTTCTTTTTCTATTATCTATAATTTCTAGTATATCATCTATTTTATGAGAGTACTCTGGTATTACTAGAGCATGTCCAGCTCCAGCAATGAAAGCATTAAATGCTAAATTACCCGAATATTTTCCCATAACTTCAACTATAAACGTATTGCCATGAGAAGTAGCTGTATCATCAATTTTAGCTACCGCCTCTAATATGTTATTTAATGCTGTATCAAAACCCAAAGAATAATGGACATGATTAATATCGTTATCTATAGTTGCTGGAATACATATTACCTTTACATCATGCTCTTTGTTTAATAGGTATGCACCTTTAAATGAGCCATTACCACCTAATATAATTAAGTAGTTTATACCAAATTTTTTCAAGTTTTTTGCAGCTTTTATTCTATTTTTTTTATCTCTAAAATTTTGAGAACGAGAACTGTAGAGAATACTGCCACCTTTATTTGCTATAGTTGCAACAGAATTAGGATCTAATTCAAATATTTCATTTTTAATTAATCCATCGAATCCATTTCTTACACCGTAAAGCTTTATATTTTTAATTAAAGAATATTTAGACAAATAATATATAACTGTATTCATACCAGGGGCATCACCACCACTAGTTAATAATGCAACCTTTATCATATAACCTCTCTTTTTACATAAATAATATTTTACCATAAATCATTATTTTTAAGCTCTTTTATTGACAAAAATGGCAATTATGTTAGAATTTTACTTATATGAAAGGAGAGCGAAATGGCTGAAATATTAAAAAATTTAATAGACGAAATAAGTAAGCTTCCAACTATAGGAAGAAAAAGTGCTGAAAAGATAGCTTTCCATGTACTAGAAAGTTCCGATGATGAAGCAAGAAATTTAATAAAATCGTTAATAGAGGCAAAAAAAAGAATAAGAAGATGTAAAGAATGTGGCAACTATAGCGAGGGAGATTTTTGCAAGATATGTTCAAGCAATAAAAGAGATAAAAGTATTATATGCATAGTTAAAAGTCCTAAAGATGTTCTTGCAATTGAAAGGTCAAAAGCTTATTCTGGGGTTTATCATATTCTTGGAGGAAAATTAGAACCATTAAAAGGTACGGAGATAAAAGATTTGAACATAGATCCTTTATTGAGAAGACTTAAAAGAGGAAATGTAAAAGAGATATTAATGGCATTAGATCCCGATTTAGAAGGAGAAACTACTGTTAGATATCTATCTACTCTTCTTAAAGATTATAGAGTTAGGATATCAAGAATAGCTAGAGGAATACCAATGGGTGGTAACCTAGAACATTCAGATCTTGAAACAATATCCCAATCAATAAGGCATAGATTTAGAATAGAGGAAAAACAATAATGAGGAGTTTGTCTGGCATAAAACCAACTGGTAAAATACATTTGGGTAATTATTTTGGAGCTATAAAGCAATTTATAGCAAATCAAGATAAATATGAGAATTTTTATTTTATACCTGATTATCATTCTTTAACTTCTAATCCTCCAAAAGCTCAGCTAGAAGAGGATTCTTTTGATATAGTTATAGCTTATTTAGCCTTAGGACTTGATCCAAATAATTCAACTATATTTTTTCAATCTTCAGTGAAAGAGCATTGCGAATTAGCTTGGATCCTTTCTACTTTTACTCCTCTTCCTTTGCTACAAAGATCACATGCATATAAAGATGCTCTATCTAAAAATAAGGTTTTGAATAGTGGGATATTTTTTTATCCTGTCCTTATGGCTGCAGACATATTAATCTATGATGCAGATATAGTACCTGTAGGTAAAGATCAAAAGCAACATGTAGAGATAGCCAGAGATTTAGCTTTAAAATTTAATAATATTTATGGAGAAACATTTAAACTTTCAGAGCCATACATATTACAAGATACTGAAGTTGTTATAGGAATAGATGGAAATAAAATGTCTAAAAGTTATAATAATACAATTAAAATTTTTGGTACTGAAAAAGAAATAAAAGCTAGCATAATGAGTATCATAACAGATTCTAAAGGTTTAGAA
>JAEWOZ010000079.1 GCA_023399505.1 Fusobacteriota bacterium
GTGCTATAATATCAAGTAATCTAGAAATTGTTAAGGTACTCTTAAAATATGGTGCAAGTCCTAGCCCTTATTCTAAAGAAAGATACAGAGGTTCTCCTCTTATGGTAGCGATAGAAAGGGATGAAAAAGAGATAGTAAAAGAATTACTGAAATCTGAAAAGTCTTATTTAGGAAATTATGAAATAATTATAAGTGCTATTAGTCATCCTAATATTTTAAATTTAGAAGATTTTTACAAAAAAGAGATAATTCCTAATGATGTTTCTAATACTTTGCTTCATCTTGCTTGTATAATAAGTAATTACAAAAATATCAGGTTTTTGATTGATAAAAATCATAATCCATTTGAAAAATGCATTAAAGATACTAACTTTGCTTTATTTAGTAAAAGCTCTTTTCAAATATCCAAAATTGATGCTCCAAAAATAGAGATAGTTACAATAAAGAAAGGTGAAAGAGCAATTGATTTAGCAATGCAATCTTCTAATTTAAAAGCATTTTCTATAATGATTGAAGCCTATAAAGAAAATTTTCTAGAAGAAGAGATAGAAGAATTTATTAGGAATAATTTTATTTTCGGGTACAAAACCTTAGTTATTAATTTTGAAAAAGAATATTATGGAGTAATTAAATCTTTATTAAAATATAATCAATTCAAAGATATAAAATTAGATATAAATTATGTCAATGAAGATAAAACATTATTAGATTATGCAATGGAATTAAAAGATAGAGAGCTTATAGATCTATTTAAAAAATATGGAGCTTTGTTATCAAATGAAATTAAGGAGAACTTTAAAAAAGAAGAAAAGAAACAATCTTTAGTTTTTAATATATCAAAAGGTGATTTGGATAAAATAAAGAAAATATTACAAGAAGATAAAAACAAAGTACTTATTGCTGATAAAAATAATATTACACCTTTAACAGCAAGTATAATCAATAATAACGAAAAAGTTTTTAACATTATCATTGATATTTTAAAATCACTTCATAAATTAAGTAGTAATATAGATAGGTTAGATATAGAGAATAAGACAGCATTAGTCTATGCAATTGAAAATAGAAATCTCAATATTGTTAAGGTTTTATTAGAGAACAAAGCCAATCCTAACTTCAGATATGCTCGTAGTTATTCTTATATAATAGATTTAGCATTAGATCATTCACTTGTAGCTACAAATATTATTCAATTATTATTTGATCATAAAATTAAATTACAGCTCAGAGATTTAAAATTTCTGTTTAAAAATAAGGATAAGATTAATCCTATTTTATTAAAGTTGTTTAAGGATGAAATAGAGGAGTATAAGAATTTTTATTTTAAAATAGATAAAAATAAAAATAGTCACGTAAATAAAATTTTCATAGATAAAGAGTCTTTAATAGATTTACAAAATATGGAAAAAGATAATAATTATAAGCTTATAAATGAATTGAAAAAATCATTAGAGGGTAAAAATTTTTCAGATAGTAGAGATATAGTTAGCTATAAGCCAAAATTTGGCGAAATAAGATTAATAAGTAAAATAAGTAGCGATAGAGCTTTTTATATAAAGAAAGGGGAATATTTAGTATTAATAGGTATTTATTTAAATAAAAGAAAAAGAATTTTACCTCCTTATGTTTATAACAAAGTTTCAGATAAATCTAAGCTATATAAAACATTAATAAAAGAGACAAGAATTAAAGAATTACTTAAACATGCTGAAGAACTAGAAATTAAATAATAATTACCTCTACTTAGATTTAATAAAAAGACACGTTATATTATTTACATTCTTATCTTTTAAAATAGAACCAACCACTTGAGAATTCTTTTCCGCGAATATTTCTCTAGCTCTTTCTGCTAAAGCATCATAGTTAGATTGAAGCAGGAAAGTGAAGTGTACTTCTCTCAAATTTAAATCACTCACATTTTCTATATAATTTTTTATAGATAATAACATTCTATTAGAGGCTTCTAGGAGTTGAAGGAGTTCAACTCCTGTTGCTATAAGAGAAAATGTTATTTTCTTTGACTTTATTGAGGACCTCTTTTGTAGATATATCTATTAAGTTGTAACTATTGAGAGGAAGTTTTTGACCTGAACCTTCAATAGCTATCTGATGAATTATATAGTCAATACTGCTATTCTTTAAATTGCTAGCTTCATTTCCTATAATTGCTTTTCCTGGATTATTTTTGGCCTAACTTATCTGCATCTTTTTGTTTGCATTTTTTTAAGCATAAGTTCCTACATCTCTGCTGATTGCGGCAGCCATACCAGAGCCATAATATAGCTTAGGATTTGCATCGTTTACAATAGTAACACTAAAATTTTTTCATTCGTTACATCTATAAAAAATTCTAAAGGACTAATAAAAGATAAAGACCTAAATTTTAAGCGCATTAAAATTCCAGAAGAGAAAAAGTATTTTTTTAAAAAGGCCTAATATAGCCTATCTTTTATGTTTAATTCTAAGTAAATTGTGAAAATGCATATAGAGTGGTTATACTTAATTAACCTAGATAAAATTTAGTTTAAATAATTCATGGAAATTTCTATTAAGAAATTTTAGATAACATATAAAAATTATGGTTATTAGATTTATAAAATATTATAAGAAAAATTTGAATTATTAAAAAGGAATAAAAAAGTAAGCTTACTTCTGTCTAAAATAAGTAACACTAAAGAGCTTAAAATGAAAATTTAGGTAATTAGAAATAAAGAAGGTTTAATACATTGTATAAAATATTTAAAATCAAGCGCTTAAGTGATACTTTATATAATTAGATAAGAGGAAAATAATGAAGAAATTAATATTAATAATTTTACTACTTTCATGTAATAAAATTATTAAAGATATAGTTTTTAAAAATAAAGATACTCATGAAGATTTGATATTAGCAGTAAAACGAAATGATATTGAGATTGTTAAGCAATTAGTAGAAAAAGGAGCCGATGTCAACAATAGGAGTGATAACAACTATACATCATTAATGATAGCTTGCGAAAATAATTCTAATACAACTATAAAAATATTGTTAAAGAAAGGGGCAAACATCAATGACAGCTGCAATGATGGACTTACGGCATTAATGATATCATGTCAAACTTGTCCTTTTGAAATATCTGAAATATTAATAAGCAAAGGTGCTCATGTCAATGATAAGAATAAAGATGGTTTTACACCACTAATGATAGCATCTCAGAGTGGTCATACAGAATTGGTAAGGCTTTTACTGAGAAGTGGCTCTAATATTAATGATAAGAACAGTGACGGTACATCAGCATTAATGTTAGCATCTCGAGAGGGTCACTCAGAAGTAGTAGACTTACTC
>JAEWOZ010000085.1 GCA_023399505.1 Fusobacteriota bacterium
ATCATTAACATTAGCTCCTTTTTCTAACAATAGTTCTACTATCTCTTTGTAACCCTTTTCACTTGCATATATCAAAGGTGTATAATCATAATCCTTTTTTGTATTAACATTAATTCCTTTTTCTATAAGCAATTTTACTATTTCTACATTACCATTTATCGAAGCTGTCTTTAATTCCTCATATCCATAATTATTTTCATCACTAACATTAGCTCCTTTTTCTATTAACAATTTTACCACTTCCACATGGCCATTCTGTGAGGCTAGCATTAATGCTCTGCATCTCTTATTTTCGTCATTAACACTAGCTCCCTTTTCTATTAACATTTTTACTATTTCTACATTGCCGTTTTGGGAAGCTATCATTAATGATGTCAAATGCCTGCTCGTTTTATCATTAATATTTGCTCCTTTTTCTAGCAATAGTTCTACTATTTTATCATTGTTATTAGAACAAGCGGCTGTCAATGGCGTAGCTCCCTTGTCGTTTTTTTCATCAATATTAAGCTCATATTCTTCAATTAACATCTTAAGTATATCTAACTTATTACCAAAAGCTGATATTATTAAACCATTTCTATTGATTTTATCTTTTACTTCTTTAGGATTTATATTATTTCTCTCTATAAATTTTTTTAATTCTTCTGCATTTGATGTATAGCATAAAAATAAGAAATATTTATTTTTAGATACTATTCCTTCTTCCAATTTAAATTTATCTTTGATCATATCTATTACTTTATAATTAAAATTTTCTAAAGCTAAATCATATATTTTTATTATATTATTTTTACTTGGTTCTGCTCCTTTTTTTAATAGATTTTCTACTATGTCTAAGTTTTGCTTATTTAAGGCTAACTCTAAAACTGTTACATTATTATATTGATAGTTAACATCAGCCCCCTTATCAATTAATCTAATAGCTTCGTATTTCTTACCCTTAATTATAGCTATTGCTAAATCTTCATTTATATCTTTATTTTTAAAATTTGAAATGTTAATAACTTTACTACATGAAACTATTAACATTATTAGTATTAATTTCCTCATCTTTTCTCCTTTTGTATACTAAGCTAAATACAAAACTATTTTTCTATTTTAATTTATATAATATTAAAAATTTATCATTTTATATTTCAACTTACATAATTTCTACCACTATAATTTGTTTTTAGCAACTAAATTTAAGGTTAATTTTTATAATATAAAGTATAAAAAATTCCTGAAACAAAAAGAGATAAACTAGCTATTTATCTCTTTAAATAATATATCTTTAAATATTTTAGAAAAGTTTTGGAAAAGACTCTCTATTAATAAGTGCTGTATTTAAAAGAATTTAACTTTCACATTTTTAAAACTATCTTAAATATTCAAAATGAGCTAACAATATTTTTATTATATTATCTTTTATTCTATACTCTTCATCATTTATAAAATCTTCTATCATTAAGTAATTGCTTGTCTTAAATACTTGTTTTTCCAAATAACTTCTTATGAGGTTACTTAGTCTCGGACTACTTTTTATTAAATCTACTATTTCATTAATAAATTTCTCTTTGATAATTTTTTCACTTCGTTTACAACAAAGTTTTTACCATATTCATATCTAAATTCGTTTTCATGTAATCCCGTCACTTTTGATTCATCTGATAAATCCATAACCAGCTAGGCTAATATTTGATTAATGTGCTCTTCTATCTCCATTCCTAACTCTAATATTATATTAATTTTTCTATGCAAATGTTTTTTTAACTAATTCTTCTATTAAGCTTATTCTAATATCCCAACACTTTATTACTTAAAGCATCTTAAATCATTATTATCTTGGCTTTTAAAATCCCTCTTTTAATTTCTCTTTATCTTCTTTCGATAAATTTAGTTCTTTTAAAATTTTTTAATTGAGGGATCAAGAAACAATTTATTATATAAATTATTATATCTTAGCAAAAATTCCTTTAAAGTTTTACCATTTATATTTAAATTAAAATTTATATCAGCACCTTTATTAATTAAGTAACTTATAAAATCCTCATGGATTTCTTCTTGATAAAATGCAAGATCTAATGGTGTATTTCCATTTTTATTTTTCAAATTTATATTGCATCCTTTTTTTACAAATTCTTCAAATAAATAAATACTTCCAATCATAGCAGCATAATGTAGTAAACTATTATCTTCTTTATCTTTATATTTGTAGTTTATTTTATCTTTGTATTTGATTATCATTAAAAAGCAATTATTTATATCTTTGGTCTTTATATTTTTAATTAATATGTCTTCCAATTTTATATTTTTAATATCACTAATATCAGCGCCTTTTGAAACTAATAGTTCAATAATATCTTTGTTATTTTTCTCGTATGCTATTGTTAAAGCAGACTTACCCTTATTTATCCATGTAGAACCAAATCTTTCATCTATGTTAGCTCCTTTTTCTAGTAGTAGCTTTGCTGCTTCTGTATGGTTATTCTGAGACGCTATCATTAGTGCTGTCCATCCATTATTATTTTTATGATCAACATTAGCTCCTTTTTCTAACAATAGCTTTGCCGCTCCTGTATGGCCGTTCTGTGATGCTATCATTAATGCTGTCCAGCCTTCATTAATTTTATGATCAATATTAGCACCTTTCTCTAGCAATAATTTTATTGTTTTTACATGACCACCATAGGATGCTATGACTAAAGATGTAGCGCAATTATTATTTTTATCATTAACATTAGCTCCTTTCTCTAGCAATAGCTTTGCTACTTCTACATGACCATTCTTCGATGCTAGCATTAATGATGTATCACCATTATTATTCTTAATATCAATATTAGCACCTTTTTCTAGTAATAATTTTGCTATTTCTGTGTGACCATTTTGGGACGATATCATTAATGCTGTCCATCCCCTATTTTCTCTCTCATCAACATTAACACCTTTTTCTAACAATAATTTTACTATTTCTACATGAGCACCATCTAAAGCAATTATCAATGCTGTATATCCATTATTATTTTTATGGTTAACATTAGCACCTTTCTCTAGCAATAGCTTTGCTACTTCTACATGACCATTCTTCGATGCTAGCAATAATGATGTATCACCATTATTATTCTTAATATCAATATTAGCACCTTTTTCTAACAATAATTTTACTATTTCTATATGACCATTCTGTGAGGCTATCATTAATGCTGTCCATTCCCTATTTTCTCTCTCATCAACATTAACACCTTTTTCTAACAATAGCTTTGCTACTTCTACATGACCATTCTGTGAAGCTATCATTAATACCGTACTGCCATTTGTATTTTTATAATTAACATTAGCACCTTTTCCTAACAATAATTTTACTGTTTCTATATGACCACCATCTGAAGCAATTATCAATGCTGTGTCTCCATTATTATTCTTAATATCAATATTAGCACCTTTTTCTAGTAATATTTTTACTGTTTCTGTATGGCCATTCTGTGAGGCTAGCATTAACGATGTCCAGCCTCCGTTAATTTTATAATCAACATTCGCACTTTTTTCTAGCAATAAATTTACTGTTTCTGTATGGCCATCACTTGAAGCAATTATTAAAGCTGTAAGTCCATTATTATTTTTATCATTAATGTTCGCTTCTCTTTCTATCAATAATTCTATTACCTCTTTATTGTTTTTAGTGCATGCAGATAACAATGGCGTAGCTCCATTTTTATTTTTATCATTAACATTAAGATTGTATTCTCCAATTAATATTTTAAGTATATCTATTTTATTACCAACTGCTGATATCATTAGTCCATTTCTATTCATTTTATCTTTAATTTCTTTAGGTTTTATATTGGTTTTTTCTACAAACTTTTTTAATTCTTCTGCATTCGATGTGTAACATAATAATAAAAAGTATTTATCATTATCTATCATACCCTCTTCTAGTTTATATTTATTTTTCATAATATCTATTATTTCATAATTAAAATCTTCTAAAGCTAAATCGTATATTTTTACTACATTATTTTCATTTATATCAACCTCTTTTTTAAAAAGCTCTTTTATTATCTCTAAGTTTTTGTTATCTAAAGACAATTCTAACAAAGTTTTATTATTATATTTCCAGTTAACATTAGCTCCCTGATTAATTAATTCAATAGCTTTATCTTTTTTGTCATTAATTATAGCTATTGCCAAATCTTCATTTATATCTTTATT
Source organism: Fusobacteriota bacterium (assembly GCA_023399505.1). Classification (GTDB taxonomy): domain Bacteria; phylum Fusobacteriota; class Fusobacteriia; order Bac17; family JAEWOZ01; genus JAEWOZ01. The sequence goes on from JAEWOZ010000085.1 coordinate 4,189, forward strand.
TTTAAAATTTGAAATGTTAATAACTTTACTACATGAAATTATTAATAACATTAATAATATTTTTTTCATCTCTTCTCCTTTTGTATACTAAATTAAATACAAAACTATTTTTCTATTTTAATTTATGAAATATAAAAAGACTTAAAAATAATTTTATACTTCAACTTGTATAATTTTTACCACTATAATCTATTTTTAGCAATTCAATTTTGAATTTACTTATTTTAAGTTAATCTATATAAAAAATTTTATAAACAAAAAAGAGATAAACTATATATTTATCTCTTTTAAAACTATATCTTTGAATATTCTAGAAAAATTTTGGAAAGAATTTTCTATTTTACCCTGAGCCATGTTAGCTTTCCCGCCACCTTTTCCTTTAGCTATTTCAAAACACTTCTTTAGAATACCATTAGCATCTATATTAAGATTGTTAACTAATATACCTATACCTTTATTATCAAAATTAATCAATGAAATAGCTTTAACATTTTTAGAATTAATAATATCAAAAACTTTTTTTAATGATTCAACATTTTCATTTATATCAGTTATTAGTATTTTAATTCCTTTTACCTCTTCAGCTTTTTCTAAGTTTTTTAATATTTCTTGTTGTAAAATATCTTTTTTAAATTTTCCTAATTCTGTTTTAAGTAAAGAATTCTCTTCTAATAAATTTTCTATCTTATTAATAATTTTATCTTCTGAAACTTTCAATAAATTATTAATATCAAATAAAGTGTTTTCTAATCTATCTAGGTATTTTTTTACATTTTTACCTGTAATCAGTTCAATTCTTCTGATATTAGAACCTATGCTTTTCTCAGATATAATCTTGAATATACCTATGTCACCAGTTCTTGAAACATGTGTTCCACCACAAAATTCTAATGAAAAGTTGCTCATTTGAATAACTCTGACAACATTTCCGTATTTCTCTTCAAAAAGAGCTACTGCACCCATTTTAGTAGCTTCATCTACATTTTTTATATGAGTAATAACTTCATGATTTTTTAATATTTCATCATTTATTATATTTTCTATATGAAGAATTTGGTCATTTGTTAAGGAGGATGAATAAGAAAAGTCCAATCTTCCAATCTCATGATTTACCAATGAGCCTGCTTGCTTAACATTTTCTCCTAACACTTTTTTTAAAGAAGCATGTAGCAAATGGACAGCGCTATGGTTCCTCTTAGTAGCTTCCCTTTTTTCATTATCTACTTTTAATACTACCACATCACCTTTAGACAAAAATCCTTTTTTAATATTTATCTTATGAATAAATATCTCTTTCACTTTCTGTACATCTATAACTTCAGCTAAAAACTTTTCGTTTTCTATAATACCATAATCAGCTACTTGGCCACCTGATTCTGCATAGAAAACAGTTTTGTCTAATATTATTTCATTTCCTGAAAATATTTCTAAAATTCTAGCCTTTTCTTCTAGCTTAATATAACCTAAAAAATTTGTAGCACCATATTCTTTATAAATTTCGTTAATTTTGTCATCAGCTATTTCTAGTTTTTCTACCGTCCTAGAATTTCTTGAAAGATTTTGATGTTCTTCTAAAAGTTTATTAAATTCATCTTCACTAACTTCTATGTTCTCCTCTTCACATAACTCTTTTGTCAGTTCAAAAGGGAAGCCATAGGTATCGTAAAGTTTAAAAGCAATTTTTGAAGAGAGTTTTTTAGCTGATTTAGCAATTTCTTCTTTTAAAAATTCTAAACCTTTCGACAAAACAATATCAAATTTTTCTTCTTCGCTCTTAATTACATCCTTTATATATTCTTTAGCAGCTAATAATTCCTTATAAACTGGACTCATTATTTCAATTACTTTATCAACCAGTTTGAAGAGAAAAGAATCTTTCAAGTCTAATTTTAAACCATATCTACATGCTCTTCTTATTAGCCTTCTTAATACATACCCTCTTTTTTCATTTGAAGGTAGAACTCCATCTAATATTAAAAAAACTGATGACCTTAAGTGATCTGTTATAACTCTAAATGCTTTAATATTTTGTTGATATTTAAGTTTAGAAAGTTCTTCAATTTCTTGAATTATAGGATATATATTATCAATCTCAAAATTAGAATCTTTATTTTGCAGAAGTCTAGCTATTCTCTCTAAGCCCATCCCTGTATCTATATTTTTATTAGGAAGTTCTTCTAAAGAACCATCTTCCTTTTTATTATATTGCATAAAAACAAGATTCCAAAACTCAAAATAGTTTTCGCTATCTTGATCAAATTTTTCTGGGTCTTCATAGCAATAATAAATTTCACTGCAAGGACCACAAGGGCCTGTTAAACCTGATTCCCAAAAATTATGCTCTTTTCCTAGTCTTTTTATTCTCGATTTTTTTACACCTACTTTTTCATTCCAAATATTAAAAGCTTCATCATCATTTTCATAAATAGTTACAACTAACTTTTCCTCATCTAACTTTAAAACTTCTGTTATAAATTCCCATGCGAATTTTATTGCATCTTCTTTAAAATAGTCACCGAAAGAGAAATTACCAAGCATCTCAAAAAAACTAAAATGTCTTTTTGTTATCCCAATATTTTCAATATCATTAGTTCTTATACATCTTTGGCAAGAGACAGCTCTTTTATTCTCAACTAATTTGGTCCCTAAAAAGAAAGGCTTAAAAGGTATCATTCCTGCAACTGTAAAAAGAAGAGTAGGATCATTTGGAATTAAGGGTGCACTTTCATAATATTTGTGATTTTTTCCTTCAAAAAATTCTATAAATTTCTCTCTTATTTCAATTGTTTTCATATAACACCTATAATGTAAAATTTTCTCCTAAATATACTTTTCTAGCTAATTCATTCTCAGCTATTTCTTGAGGAGTGCCATTTATTAAAACAGTTCCCTCTGACATAATATATGTTCTATCTGTTATGGAAAGAGTCTCTCTTACATTATGGTCTGTTATTAGTATTCCAAGGTTTCTTTTTTTGAGATAGAGAATTATTTCTTGTATATCTTCAACTGCTATTGGATCAACACCTGCAAATGGCTCATCTAATAACATAAAACGTGGTTCTAAAGCAACTGCTCTTGCAATTTCTACTCTTCTTCGCTCACCGCCTGATAGAGCATATGCCATACTTTTAGCTATTTTTTGAATATGGAACTCTTCTAACATTAAATCTTTTATTTGCTCTTGCTCTTTTCTATTTTTCTTTTTTAATTCTAATGCTAAAAGAATATTTTCCTCAACTGTTAAATTTTTGAAAACAGAAGATTCTTGAGCTAAATAACCTATTCCTAATTGAGCTCTTTTATATATAGGATAATTAGTAATATTCTTATCACCAAAAGTTATTTTTCCAGTTAAAGGGCTTACTATTCCTACTATCATATAAAAAGTGGTTGTTTTACCTGCACCATTTGGTCCTAATAAACCAACTATTTCTCCTTGACTTACATCAAGAGAAACATCTTTAACTACTTTAACTTTTTTATATGCTTTAGACAGCCCTTCTGCTATTATTTTATCCATAATTTATTTCCCTCTTAAATTTAATTAATTATATCACTAAATTTTACTTAATACAAAATAACAAATTAAAAAATTTCAACAATCAAATCAGCTTTTTTAAATTAATTATTATAAAAATTCACAAATTAAATTTTAATATTTTTAAAATTTAAAGAAAATATGAGTAAAGTAATTATTATCAGATCCTTATTTTATTTTTAATATTAATCTCTCACTTATATTATTATTCTTACTGTTAGTTGAACATAGTATTATCTAAATTGACTAGGCTTTCGTTTTTGTAAAGCAAGTTCTGCAATTTCAACTATTCGTTTTAACCTAGTTTCTTGTCTTTTAGCTGATACAATCCAATATAAAATGCTCTTTCTACTTGACTTGCTTAAACTTAAAAAGTAATCTTTTGAACCATTTCTCTTTTGAAACTCTTTTTCAAGATCTTCAGGAATTATAAGTTCTTCAACTTGATCTAAAATTGTCCAGGAGCCATTTTGTTTTGCAGTTTCAATGATTTTGTAACCTGCTTTGGTCATAAGCTCTTCTTCGGTCAATCGTTTTATTTTTTCTTTGTTCACTTTTGACCAAGTGCTATTTTCTTTTCTTTTGCTGAAAAACTGCATAAATTTCTCTTCATTAATAGATTGTGCTTTGCTATCAATCCATCCGAAACAAAGTGCTTCATCAACCGCAGTACTCCAAGTAATTGATGGTATGTTAGATTTCTTTCTATAGTAAATTAGCCAAACCGATTGTTCTTTATGATGGTTTTCTTGTAACCATTCTCTCCATTGTTGGCGGTTTGAAGGACAAATAGTTTTTATCTCTAAACTTCCTTCTGAAGGTACTATATTTAAATCTTTTTCCTCATGATTATTGTTAATATTAACAAGGGATTTCTTTAACTGTAAATGAACTTTTTTCGTCTTTGCCATTTATATTTTTTCCTTATCCTAATAAATTTTTAATATTTCTTGAAAATTCCTTAATAATACATTAATATTGCTTATTCATTTTTAGTTTTATGATTTAAATTTTCTAAGTTTTTATTATCTAAAAATATTAAAGTTAAATAAAAATTTTGCAATACTTAGAGATATTTTTCATAAAAATAAAGAAGCATAAAACTTTTATATTTCTTTATTTTTTAATTTTAAAAAATTATATCATTAATTTCTACTTAATACAGAATTTATCTAGATATTGATAAAATTATATTTATATAATCAGATAGAGATAATTCTTAATTTTTAATAATGTTTTCATCCCTCAAAATTTAATACTAAAAGCTTTTACTAATAATAAAGACGTTTTTGCCTTCAAAAGCGATACCCAATAACTTAATATTTTTAATACCTTTCTTAGCTAACTCCATATAGTACTTATTCTTCTCTATCTGTTTAATAGCCTCTTCTGATTTGCTTTTTAATTTTTTTCCATCTTTAGTTACTTTTAATTCTATTATGTATCCTATCCTGCTTACATTTCTAGGAATAACAGCAATATCGTATCTTCCATTTCCCGATTCAATATTTGATTTCACTTCATACTCATTTTTATACTCTAATTTTAACAATGAAAAAAGAGTAATTATGTGATAAACTTCCTCTTTATTTTTAGATATATCATAAGAGCTTAAGTTTGATAACAATAAATTTTGAAGCTCTTTTCTAAATGCTTCTATATCATCATTTGAAATAGATATAGCTATATTATTCATAAAAGTAACTATATTAGGAATTAATAAATTAAAGTGTTTTACAATTATCTTGTTGTATAACTTTTTAAGCTCCTTATTAGGGATAGATAACTTATACATTCCTATATTATTTTCAACTGCTTTGAGATATCCGCTAAATAACAATAAACTCCATAAATATTTAGGTTCATTTATTTCACTAAATAAAATATTTTCTTCAATATCTTCTTCTATGCTATTTCCTTTTATTAATTCTTCCAATTTCTCTTTTACACTTTTATCTGAATTAAGTAGTAAATTTTCGATTAATAAGCTGTTTCCTGAATTTATCCAATATGAGTCTAAATTTTTCTCTTTTACATAATTAATAATAGAAAAGGGATTATATATAACATTATTGCCAAATGTGTAACCGTTATACCATTCTCTTATTTCTTCTATTTTAGAATCAATATTATAGTATTTTAGTATATCTATTACTTCTCCTTCAGTAAAACCAAATTTATCACTAAAATCATTATTTAAAATAGTTCTCACTAATATATTATTGGCTCCTGAGAATATTGATTCTTTGGCTATTCTTAATATTCCTGTTATTACTCCTTTAAATAGGTATTTATTTCCTTTAAATGTACTTCCTATAAACACCCTCATAAAATTCATTATGTTATCATGGATATCTTTGTCATATACATCATTCATGATAGTATCATATTCATCTAATAATATTACCACCTCTTTACCATAATGCCTTTGAAGATATTCTGACAAATTGTAAAGGCTTAATTGATAATCAGTCTCTTCTAGTTCTTTTTTCATAATCTTTTTAATCGTATCTTTATCGTAATCGTCTAGCTTATTACTCTCTAGTAGATAATGATGTTCTTTATACAACTTGGATATAGAATTTTTAAGCAAGCCATATATGTTATTCCAAGAATTTCCTTTGACATCTTTTAGGGTTAGAAATATAGTAGGATATTTATTAAGATGTTTGTCAAATATGTTACTTTTCTCTATCTTCAAGCCTTTAAATAAATTTTTACCATCTTCATTTATATCAAAGTAGTATTTTAACATTGAAAGATTAAGAGTCTTTCCAAATCTTCTTGGTCTTGGTAAAAGTATTACTTCACTTCCTTTAGTAAATAGTTCTTCTATTAATAAAGTTTTATCTACATAATATTTGTTTTCATTTATAAATAACTTAAAATCTGAATTACTTAATTCTATCATTTTCATAATCTCTTTCCTCCTTTCTTAATATATAAGTTAAAATATTTTATCATATACTAGAAAGGATATTTTAATTAAAAGAATTTTATTCTTTCTAGTATATAATTTAGAATATTATTAAAAAAAGTCTAATTTTTCCATTAAAAAAAGCATAAATAATTTAAAGGAAATTTAATTAATCATTAAAATAGATATATTTTATTAATTACCGATTAATTCTTCCTTAATCTTTTTTGCTTTTTCCAAATCTTCTTCATGTTCTTTTATAAATTGGTCTTTAATCTCTTTATCATCGAAAGTATCATCTACTTTTTCTTCTCTTTTATCGAAAGAATAAGTAAAGCCAGAAGAGCCTTTGCTTGTTACAACCCCTGTATTTAAATTTAAATTAGCTTCATTTCCATAAACTTTTAAATCACTCTTGCTTCCGTAAGATTTTACATGACCTTTTAAAGCTACTTGTCTCTCCTTGTATCTTAAAATAGCTTCATCAGAATTTGTATTTATATTACCCATTTTTTCGTTTTTGTATGTAACAATTACTTCATTCCTCATTCTTCCTATTTCTCTATCGACATCTACAAATGCATATTTAGCTATTATATCTGTTACGCCATCTGGATAAATAGCATTTATTTTTAAATTATCTCTACCATAGAC
>JAEWOZ010000106.1 GCA_023399505.1 Fusobacteriota bacterium
TCCATATACCTGTTTACATCATATTCAAATGAAGCATAGCCTTTAGTACAAGATTTTAATTTATCGTAAAAATCTACTAATATTTCAGCTAAAGGTAGGTCATATGAAAGAATAACTCTTGTACTAGTGGTATATTTCATATCTTTAAATATACCTCTCTTTTTAGTACAAAGTTGCATTACATCTCCAACAAATTCTTTTGGAACCATAATTGTGCTAGAAGCAATGGGCTCTGAAATTTTTTCAATTCTTCTATTTTGAGGAAATTGAGAAGGATTACCAATTTCTAATTTTATATCATTTTCTAATTCTAATTTATATATTACACTAGGAGTACTAGAAATTAAATCAAGAGAATATTCCCTTCTTAACCTTTCCATTATTATTTCCATATGTAAAAGCCCTAAAAATCCTACTCTTAATCCGAAACCTAAAGCATCAGAAGTTTCTGCTTCAAAAACTAAAGAGGGATCATTAAGTTGCATTTTAGCAATAGCCTCTTTCAAATCTTCATATTTTTCACTTTCAACGGGATAGATTCCTGCAAATACCATTGGCTTTATTTCTCTAAAACCTTTAAGAGGTTCTGTAACCGGATTTACAGCTGAAGTTATTGTATCACCAGACTTAGCTTCTCTTACAGATTTAATACCAGCTATTATATAACCAACCTCTCCTGTTTTAAGAGCTTCTTTAGAGAGCATTTTTGGTGTTAAAATTCCTACATCTAGCACTTCGTATTTTCTTTGAGTTGAAAAAAGTAAAATTTTATCGCCTTTTTTAAGTTGCCCATCTACTACTTTTACATAGACAATTATGCCTCTGTAATCATCATAATGAGAATCAAATATTAAAGCTTTTAAAGTTTTTTCATCAGAACCTCTAGGTGCAGGAACTTGTTTTACAACTGCTTCTAAAAGATCCTTTACACCAAGTCCTGTTTTAGCACTTGTTAAGACAGAATTTGATGTGTCTATTCCTATTGTCTCTTCTATATCTTGTTTAGTTCTTTCTACATCTGAGTTAGGTAAATCTATCTTATTTATTACAGGAAGTATTTCCAAATCATTTTCTATAGCTAAGTAAACATTTGCTAGAGTTTGAGCTTCTACACCTTGAGTAGCGTCCACAACAAGTAGAGCACCTTCGCATGCAGATAAACTTCTTGAAACCTCATAAGTAAAGTCTACGTGTCCAGGGGTATCTATTAAATTCATAATATACTCTTCACCTGAATTAGATTTATATTTAAAAGTTACAGCTTGCGCTTTTATTGTAATCCCTTTTTCTCTTTCTAGATCCATACTATCTAGAATTTGCTCTTTCATTTCTCTTTTTTCAATCGCACCGGTGATCTCTAGGATTCTATCAGCTAATGTTGATTTTCCATGATCTATATGAGCAATTATTGAAAAATTTCTTATTTTATTTTGCATTCTATTCCTTTTTATACAATTAAATTAATATGATTATACAAGATTTTTATATAAAAATGAAGCTTTTATCTTAATATAAAAATATTTTAAAGTGCATTTAAGATGTACTTTTTATTTTCAATTTTTTGTATCTATGTTAAAATTTAACTAATATACAATTTTCTGGAGGTTTTTGGATGAGTTCAACCCCTATGATGGCACAATATAAGAAGGTTAAAGAAAATCATAAAGATTCTATTCTATTATATAGACTTGGAGATTTTTATGAAACCTTTTACGAAGATGCTCCTGTAGCTTCAAAAATATTAGGGATAACTTTAACAGCTAGAAATAGAGAAAAGGGTGAAAATATCCCTATGGCTGGCTTTCCTTATCACGCAGCAGGTTCTTACATAGCAAAATTAATTGAAGCAGGCTATAAAGTAGCTATATGCGAACAATTAGAAGAACCTTCAGGAAGAGGAATAGTAAAAAGAGAAGTTACTAAGATAGTTACTCCAGGGACATTTTCAGAAATAGATTTTTTAGATTCTAAAAGTTCTAATTATATTGCAAGTTTTTGTTCAGGTGTTAAAGGAGCTTCAATTTCATATTTAGATTTAACAACAGGTGAATTTAATACTCTAGAGATAACATCAAATAATTTTGAACGAAAAGCTTTTAATGAACTCTTTAGAATTTCACCTAAGGAGATAATATTAGGTACAATTAAAAATGAAAAGTTAAAGAAAGAAATTGAAGACTGTTGTAACATTAAACACATATCTTATTCAGAATTTCAAATTGAAAAAGATGGAGAAAATTTTTTAAAAGAATATTTTAAAATTGTCTCTTTAAGACCTTTCAATCTTGAAGACAAAAAATATAGTATAGTTTCATCTGCTAGTTTATTAAAATATGTTTCAAAATTGCAAAACATCAATTCAATAACTAAGGTTAATTATATAGATTTTCAAGACCAAATGCATCTTGATTACTCTTCTCAAGAAAATTTAGATTTAATAAAAGATAAAAAATGTTCTCTATTAACGGTATTAGATAGAACTAAAACAGCAATGGGTGCAAGATTATTGAAAAAATTTATTACCGCTCCTCTAATAAACAAAAATGAAATTTTAAAAAGACAAGAAGATATCCAGTTCTTTATAGATAATCCAATTTTAAGAGACGAAACGTCTAGAATATTAGTGGATGTATACGATGTGGAAAGACTGTTAGGAAAAATATTGAGAAGAGAGGCCAATGCTAGAGACCTTACCTCTCTTAAATATTCCTTAAAGGCCTATTTAAAATTAACTCAAATATTAAAAGACTTTTTAAGCGTTGATAATAAGGATTTGTTACCTACACTAATACTATTGGAAAACTCAATAGTAGAAACTACATCTACTTCAATAAAGGATGGAGAGATAATAAAACCTGAACATAACCAAGAACTTGAAGAGTTATATAAAATTTCTAATAAAGGACAAGATTACATTCTAGAGCTTGAAGCTAAAGAGAGAGAAAAAACAGGAATAAAGGGCTTGAAAATAAGGTACAACAAAATTTTTGGTTATTATATTGAAGTTACTGCGTTAAATGTACACCTTGTGCCTAAAGACTACATAAGAAGACAAACTTTATCAAATGTAGAAAGATATATAACTTTAGAGTTAAAGGAATATGAAGATAAAATTTTAGGTGCTAAAGAAAAAATAAATATATTAGAGTACGAAATATTCAAAGATATTTTAGAAAAAGTTGCTTTTAACTCTCCTATGATAGAAAATATATCTAGAGAACTAAGTTATTTAGATATAATTATTTCATTAACAGAAGTATCTTTGAAAAATAGATATGTTAAACCTGAGATAGTAGAAGAAAAGATTATACATATTAAAGAGGGTAGACATCCTATAGTTGAATATTTAGAAAAAAGTTTCATACCAAACGATCTTTTTTTAAGTGAAGGGGAAATTATTATTCTTACTGGTCCTAATATGTCAGGTAAATCTACCTACATGAAGCAAGTAGCTCTAATTATTTTATTAGCTCAAATAGGAAGTTTTGTCCCTGCAAGTTATGCAAAAATAGGAATAGTAGATAAAATTTTCACTAGAGTAGGAGCATCTGATGATCTTCTAACAGGTCAAAGTACTTTTATGGTAGAGATGAATGAGGTATCTAATATTTTAAACAATGCAACTGATAAGAGTTTCATAATCTTAGACGAGGTAGGAAGAGGAACAAGTACATTCGATGGGATAGCAATTGCTAAAGCTATGACAGAATACATACATAATAAAATAGGAGCTAAAACCATTTTTGCCACCCATTATCACGAGCTAAATGTCCTTGAAAATAGTTTGGAAAGAGTTCAAAATTACAGATTTGAAGTGAGTGAAGAAGAAGACGAAGTAATTTTTTTGAAAAAAGTTGTCAAAGGTAGTGCTGATAGAAGTTATGGTATTGAAGTTGCAAGATTAGCTGGTTTACCAAACGAAGTTCTAGAAAGAAGCAAGAATCTCCTTTCAGATTTTACGTTTAGTAAAGTTACACCTCAAAAAGAAAAAAACAAAGATGTTTTTAACGAAGAAAAAAGTGATGAAATTCATCAAATTTTAGAAAATTTAGAAATTGAAAACTTAACGCCACTTGAAGCTTTTAAAAGATTATTAGAGCTAAAAGAAAAATTATTAAGGAGATAAAATTGGTAAAAAAAATTACTTATTTTTTTGTAGGATATTTTATGCTTTTCTTTATATATAATTTATTTATAAAGAAAGATTTTGTAGTTCCTGTTACAGAAAATGCAATTTTAACTACGAATTTAATGTATAAAGGTAAAGAATTTGAATTTAAAGCAGAAAAGATGAAAGAGGTAGGTAGCAAGAAAGAATTTGAAAATATCTCAATCTTTTTAACTGACATTACTATTAACGCAAAAAAAGCTTTTACTACTAATATGGAAACGATAGAATTCTCTGACGGTGTAGAAGGGGATACTAAAGAGGGATATAAGTTTAAAGCTGATATCTTAAATTATGATTTGAAAAAAGAAAATTTTGTAGCAAAAGGCAATTTTCAAATAGAAAACAAAGAAAAAAACATAGATATCCAAGCTCAATATTGCGCCTCTAATAAAACATTTAATAAAGCTACTTTTAAGGATAAAGTTATAATAAATCAAGAAGATACTAAGATAAAATGTAACTTAGCTGATTATAATCAAGAGACAGAGATATTTCTTTTAAGCGACGATGCTGAAATAGAAAGTGAAATTCTTGTAGGAAAAGAAGAAAAAGTTCCTCTTTTTCTAAAAAGTGATCTAATTAGATATGAGAGAAAAGAGAAAAAAGCTTCTAGTGATAAAAATTTTGAAATAGTATATAAAGATTACATAATAAAAGGTAAAGGTTTCAATTACGAGGAAGAGGGAACTAAATTTCTACCTTTAAGTGCTCTTTTAATTACAAGCGAAAAAGAAAAAGTAAATATCAAAGCAGAAAAAGGAAAATACGAAAAATTTCTTAAGCTTGAAAAGATAGATGGTACTTATAATGATATAAAAGTTAAGTGCGAAAAAGCTCATACAGAAAATGATAATAACTTATTAATTTTAGAGGAGGATGTATTACTAGAAAGAGAAAACGAAAAAGTTTTATGCGATAAACTAGTTTATAATAAAGATAAAGAGTTAATTGAATTATTAGCTGAAAAAGTAGGGAAAAAAGTAGAGATAGTCTCTAAGAATTTTTCTTTAGATTCAAATTTCTTCGTTTACAATATGAAAACAAAAATTTTAGAATCTAGTGACTCTACAAATATTAAAAAAGATCTTATGGAAGCTAAAGGTATAAATTTTTCTTATAATTTTGACGAAGAAAAAGGTTCTTTAGAAAAACTAGAGGCTGAAAGAGAAGAACTTGAAATAAAAGCTTCTAAAGGATTATTTGATTTTAAAAATAAATCACATTTACTTTTAGGTGAAATTTTTATTAAAAGTAAAGAGATAAAATTAAATCCTAAAGAGGTAGAAATAGACGAAAATAAAAAGATAGCTTTTTTTAAAGATGATTTTAAAGTTATGTTAGAAAAAGAAGAGATAGAACTTCTGTCTAAAAATGGATATTTTGATGATAATTCTAAAGAGTTCAAAACAGAAGAAGATTTAATAGGGACTAGAAAAGACTATACTTTTAAAAGTAAGGGCTTAGTATATAATTTATTAGATGATAAAATCCATTTGAAAAATAGTGGCCATATATTTAACGAAAAAAATAAAATGGATGTTAAATTTGAACAAGCCTATTTCAGTAATAAAGAAAACAGAGGGTTTCTATATAATATAAAAGGGAGTAAAGATAAGATAAATTTTGAATCTAAAAGAGGAGAGTATTTAAGAGAAGATGATCTTTTAATTCTCAACGAAAACGTAAACATAAGCCAAGACGATATAAAAATTGACTCTAACTCTCTATATTATCATGTTTCTAACTCTGATATTGAATTTAAAGAAGAGACAGAAATAATGAGAGAAGATTTATTAATTATTGCACAATCAGGCATTTTAAATTTAGATACTAAGGTATTAAAAGCAAAAGATGTAGTAGCTTTTAGAGAATTAGGTGATATAGTAGAAGGCGATGAACTATATTTAGAC
>JAEWOZ010000112.1 GCA_023399505.1 Fusobacteriota bacterium
ATATAAAGTAATCAATGAAGTAAAAATTATAAATAAAAGTATTCCTAGAACCAGACTAGGTAAAATACACATTTCTTAGTTACTGGAATTTTTAAAGCACCTAAAATTTCTCATGAAGATTCTGAGAATTTAGGTGCTGAATATTTAAAAATGATTGTATATTATAAAAATATACTTAAGATTTTAATAAAAGGATCTTATGAATTTAATTTTGAGAAAGCTTTAAAGGAAGATAGGAATATCGAAAAAAAGACTCCACTTGAAGTATTTAATGAATTAATGAAACCTAAAATTGAAGAGTCAAGAAAATATGCAAAAATACCTCCTGTTGATAAAGTTTCATACGGAAGGAATACATTAAGGGGTATGAGTGAGAGAGAGTACTGGGAAGCTGTCGAAAATTTATTTAAAGAGGAAAGTTTGAAAGAATTAAAAAATGATAAATTGCATAATTCAAAACTAAGCTCTAAAGTAAAAAAAATCCTTCCAAAAAAATGAATTAAGGTTAAAAATATCTTATCACAACATAAATAAAAGAGCTATTTTAAAATAGCTCTTTTATTTTATAATTCATTTAGTTTATATCTTTGTATTTTACCTAGTCTGGTTCTAGGAATACTTTTATTTATAATTTTTACTTCATTGATTACTTTATATGATTGGGCTTTAGAATTGTATTTATCATTTATTATTTGTTTAATTTTGTTTTCTATATCTGAGGAGAAGGCTGAAGGGAGAACTAAAAGTTTTAATTTTCCTTCACTTTCAATTAAAGCACATTCTTTTATTAAAGGATCCAATTCATTTATAGTATTTTCAATTTCAGTTGGCCATATATTTTTACCATTAGCTAAAACAATTAATTCTTTTTTTCTACCAGTAATGAATAAGTAACCGTCATTATCTAAATATCCTAAATCTCCTGTGTAAAACCAACCATCTTTAATTCTTTCTTGCATTAAATCATCTCTATTTTGATAGCCTACCATAAGTTGTCTACCTTTAACAACTATTTCACCATCTACTAATTTAAATTCAATACCTTTAACAATTTTTCCAGCTGCACCTATTTTAGGGTTGAGTGGAGCAGCAGATATAAGAGGAGCAGTTTCTGTTAGCCCATATCCAGGTGAAATTTTAATACCTAAAGTGTCAAAATCTTTTTGGATATTAATATCTAAATGAGCACCGCCACAAGGTATAATTCTTAAATTGCCTCCAAAAAATTCATGTATTTTCTTAAAGACTAATTTTTTAAATGCTTGAAATTTTATTACCTTAGCGATATTAAAGAATATTCTAGCTATAGAACTTGAATTAATTCTTTTCATTATTTCTCTATGAAGTCTTTCAAGGAGAAGAGGAACAACTATTATGGATGTAGGTTTATTATCTTTAATAGCTACTCTTAATTTTTCACTATTTATCTCTCTTAAAATAACTATTGTTGCACCTTCACTAAGAGCTTGTAAAAAACCTAATAAAGGATAGGAGTGATGAAAGGGCAGTGGAAGCACTATTACATCTGAAATGTTATGAACGCCAGATTCTGTTAAAACCTCTATATTTTGAAACATATTATCTTTAGATAATTTTACACCTACAGGGTTTGAAGAGGTACCAGATGTGTAAATTATGGTTGCTACTTCACTAGTATTAAAATTAAAATCAATATCTTTTATTTCAGTTTCTTGTATTTTAATCTCTTCTATATCAATACCTTTATTTTCTTTTATTTTAGGAAATGTTTTAGAAGAATATATTGTAAAATTAGATTCCGAATTTTTTACTATATAATCAAAATCTTTTTCGTCAATATCAGCATCTATTGGAACTGCTATTTTTCTGCTTTTCAATATAGCTAAGAACATTGCAATCCATTCAAATCTATTCTCAAAGAAAATAGCAATTCTGTTTCCTTCTATATTTTTTAAATAATTTTCATAATTATTTATATAATTTATTAGTTCCTTATAAGAAATTTTCCTTGTTTCTTCAATTAAAGCAATTTTATTATGATTGATAATTTTCATTTATACCTCTAATTCGTTTTTTACAGATTCATATACTTCGCATGATATTTCTTCATAGCTTTTATTTTTTGGATCTACTGCAGGTAAGAAAGTTATTTCTAAACTTCCGCCTTTAATAAATTTACCTTTTAATATGTTTTGAGAACCTTTTATAGCTATAGGAATGATCTTTTTATTTAGTTCCTTAGCTAGTATTGCAAAAGATTTTTTAAATTCACCTAAAATAGCAGATCTTGTTCCTTCAGGGAAAATAAGAATACTTTTACCTTCCTTTAAAAGGTAAGCTGATAATTGCATATTTTCTTTCAGATTATTTTCTTGAAGAGTAATAACATTAGAAACTTTTAAAATTAAATTTTTAAAAAAACCTTTAGTATGTTTTTCTTTTGCAACAAAATAACTATTAAAAAGAATATTTTTAGGAACAATAGATGCTATACAGAAGCCATCTATATAACTTATATGATTGGGAGCAAATACAACATTTGATTCTATATTTTCTAGGCCTTTAAATTCAATAGTAAAATATTTTCTAAAAGCAAATCTTATTAGAGAATAAAAAGCTTTACTTATAACATTTAGCTTATTGTATTTATTTGGAATAAAATTTTCATTTAATATCTGATTCCAATTTACTTTTTTATTTTCTATTTTACTCTTTTTCTTTTCTATTAAGTTTACGAGTTCTTCAACTATCTTAACGCCCTTTAAATCTTTAATATTAATATTTAATCCAAAACTATGATTTAAATATACTAAAAATTCTATTAATTCTAAGGAGTCTAGTGATAGATCTAGTTCTAAATTAGAATTAAGGTGTATTTCCTTTTTAAAATTCTCTTCTATATATTCTTTAATTATTAAATATATTTCACTAGAATTTTCTCTTTTAATAATATGTTCTTCTCTGTTTTTAATCAAAGAGGGTAACATAAATCTTTTAATCTTACCTATTCTCGTTTTAGGTAATTCTGTTTCTATGAAATATAAAGATAAAATTTTTTTATAAGAGGGAACAGAGCAGTTATATTTATCAATAATTAATTCTCTTATCTTTTCTCTTTCCTCTTCATTTCTATTTTCTAAAAGGATAAAAGCAGAAATTTTACCTTCTAATTCTCCAATCCCTATTTCAGCTATATTCTCAGAGAGTTCTTTTATATTGTTTTCTATTTCTTCAGGCCAAACATTTTTACCATTTGCTAGAACAATTAATTCTTTTTTTCTTCCATTAACATATAAATAACCTTCACTATCAAAATATCCTAAATCTCCAGTATAGAACCAACCGTCTTTTAATACTTGATCAGTTTCCTTAGGTTTCTTATAGTAACCTTTCATTACATTAGCACCTTTAACAACTATTTCACCATCTATTATTTTAACTTCATTTACTGAAAGGGGTTTACCTACAGATCCTATTTTAGGTTTATCAATTGGATTTACTGCTACTGTTGGAGATGTTTCAGTTAAACCATAACCTTGAATAATATTAAAAGATAAGGCTCTTAAATCTTTTTCTATATTAGGATCAAGTCTAGATCCTCCGGATACTATATGTTTTAAATTGCCTCCAAATTCTTTTTGTATCCTTTTAAAAAAAATCTTACCTAATGAAGGAAACCTTTTACTTATAGAGAATAGAATTTTAGCAATTATATTTTTGTTTATTTTCTTTAAAATTCCTTTATGCATTAATTCTAAGATTTTAGGAATTGCAACTATAGTTTCTATTTTATGTTTTTGTAAATTATTTCTTAAGGCTTCTGAAGAAATTTCTTCAATTATAACAGTAACAGCTCCTACAGAAACAAGTGAAACAAATATATTATTAACTAGAGGGTACATGTGATGAAAAGGTAATAAAGCAAGATTTTTTTCATTCTTTTTAAGTAAGTTAGTATTACTTGCAATATCTTCAGCATTTGAAATAATATTTTTCCTTGTTAATTCAACTCCTTTAGGAGAACCTGTTGTACCTGAGCTATAACATATAACAGCGCTGTTGTTCTCATCATGCTTTTTTATAATATTTTTTTTCAAAGGCAAAAATTCAATATCATTTAAATTAATTATTAGAGTATTATCTTCTTTTATTAATTTTTTTACCATTTCCTCGTTCTCATTGGAAACAAATATTATTCTAGGATTAGCTTCGTTTATTATATAACTTAGTTCTTCTTCATTATATTTTGAATCTACAGGAATTGAAGTTGCACCTATTTCCCATAAACTTAAAAAAGTATATACCCATTCAAGTGAATTTTCGGCAAATATTATTGCCTTCTCATTAGGAGTAATTGGAAAAGAAGATGAATATTTTTCTATATACTTATTTAGATCATCATAAGTAATGTAATTTTCTTTAAATATTAGAGCTATCCCTTTGTGATTTAGCATTTAAACTTATTTCCTCTTTTAATAAATGTTTTTTTACCTTATTTAAAGCAGTTCTTGGGAATGCTTGAAATAGAAGTATTTTTGTAATTTTATTATAGCTATTTACTTTATCGTTATATTTATCCATAACTTCTTTCCATAAAAATTCCTCAATTTTATCTAGTTCTTTTTCTTTAAAATTTTTCAAATTGGGAATAATAGCTATTTGAATTTTGTTATCTTTTTGAATAATAGAGCACTCTCTAATCAAATTACTTAATTTCATAATTTTATTCTCTATAACACTAGCGTGAACTTTTTTTCCATCATGGAAAACTAGAAGATCTTTTTTTCTTCCTATTATATATAAATATCCTCTTTTAACATATCCTAAATCTCCTGTATGAAGCCAACCATTTACAATAGTATTATTTGTTTTATGAGGGTTTATATATTTTGTCATTACACCAGGTCCTTTTACAAGTACCTCGTTATCTACTATTTTAACATCTGTATCATCGAATGGTTTACCTACAGAACCTATAGGAGAATTTAAAGAAGCGGCTACAATAGGGGATGCCTCTGTCAATCCATAACCAGAAATCAAATTAAAGCCCCAGCCTCTAAAATTAGTTTCTACCTCTTTAGAGAGTTCAGCACCACCTGAAACCATATACCTAATAGTTCCTCCCATCATTTGATGAACTTTTTTAAATATAAGTTTGGATAAAAAAGGTATTCTAATTTTTCTTAAAATTTTAAATACTAAATTTTGAGAAGAAGTTAATTTACTAACTATTTTAGTATTTAGAGTATGAAAAAATAGAGGTACTGAGGCAATAAGAGTTGGTTTAGTTGTTTTAATTAACTGCTCAAAGTTTTCTTCAGTTTTAGGATTTGATAAAATTAAGGTAGCATTTAACATCAATGTACCTAACGCAGTTATCAAGCCAAAAGCGTGATAATAAGGTAGGTAAACTAAAACTCTATCTTCCCCATTTATAAGATTTCTTTTTCTAATATTGTGTATATTTGATAATAAATTAGCTTTACTTAATAAAACACCATTTTCACTTCCTGTAGTTCCTGAAGTATTTAAACGAACAGAAGGAATATATCCTTCAGGTCTGTAAGTAGCAGTTTCTGGAAGAGGAGTATGAAGAGGTTGTTTCTTTTCTATAAGTATAACATTTCTTAGAAATGGATTACCTTTCAAACGCTTTTTCACCTTTTCAAAATAATCCTTAGAAATTACTAGAGTATCAGCTGAAGAATGATTAATATAAGAGGCTAATTTTGTAGCTTTCAAGTAAGGATCTATGGGATTAATTTTAGCCCTTCTTTTTAATGTAGCTAAAAAGACTCCTAGCCAATCAAAGGAAGGATCTGCTACTAATGCAATGTTAGTTCCTCTAGATATATTGGCAATCTTTATCCAATAATATATTTTTTCTACTAACTGACTATAACTTATTTTTTTATGCCCATCTATTATAGCAATTTTATCGCTACTTTTTATTTGCATATTTTCTCCTTTTAATAAAAAAAAGCGGTATTTCCGCTCAATTTATTTATTTCTTCTATTTTGAGAGGAAACTATTCTCATTATATATAAGAAAAGAGTAATTACATTTACATAAAGACTTAAAGCTCCTCTAATTGAATATTTGTCTATATTTTCAGGTGTTTCGTACTGTGCTAGCTCAATTGACATTCTTCTTAATCTGTTTACATCGTAAGCTATTAAAAATATAAAAGTTATTGCTCCAAAGTATCCTATTGCTAAGTTAAACATAGGCATATTTAAAAATATATTTATAAAAAGTGCTCCCATTAATACAATTAAACTTATATTAATAATTGCATTATACTTTGAAAAATCTTCTTTTGTTAGGTAGCCATACATTGCCATTGTACCAAAAAGGATAGCTGTTATCATCATAACAAAAGCTATAATTTTTGGATCATAAAATGCAAAGAAAGATAGAGTTACGCCATTTGCTAGAGAGTAAAGCATAAAAAGTATTTTACTTCTATTTAGTGAAATTCTATTAATATTAGCATTAGAAAGATAAATAGATATACCAAC
This sequence comes from Fusobacteriota bacterium, assembly GCA_023399505.1. Classification (GTDB taxonomy): domain Bacteria; phylum Fusobacteriota; class Fusobacteriia; order Bac17; family JAEWOZ01; genus JAEWOZ01. The sequence continues at coordinate 6,502 of JAEWOZ010000112.1, forward strand.
TTCCAATATTAGTATTAAAAAGAATGGAATTGCACCGTTACTAAAAAAGAAGTTCATTGCATTATAAGATCTTGATATTATAACTATTGTTAAAAATGTAAGAAGTAGTCCTAAAAACATCCAACCAAAAGTTTTCGTTAGAAACTTGGAGATTATACTTGAGTCTACATATACTTTTTTAGATTCATCATAATGAAAATCTTTAATAGGTTTTTGAAAATTCATTATTTACTCCTAAATATTTAATTTTGTTAAGCTATTATAACTTTTATGTAAAAAATTTGCAAGCTAGAGCTCATTTAAATTAACTCATTTTTCATTAGCTTCAATATGAATTCTTCTTTTGATAAATTAAAATTATCTTCTTTTCCTAGAATTCTTATATTCACTATATTTTCTTGAGCTTCTTTCTCTCCAACTATTACTTGAATAGGTATTTTTTGTTGAGAAGCTTTTTTAATTTTTTGTGGAATTCTTATATCTTCATCATTTAATTCGACTCTAATATTTTTATTATTAAGATCTTTGTAAAGAAGGGAAGCATAACCTTTACTTTTTTCAGAAACTGTTAAAATAGCCACCTGAACAGGGGCAAGCCAAAAAGGGAATTTACCTTCATAATGTTCAATAAGTATTCCCATAAACCTTTCAATACTACCATAGATAGCTCTATGTATAACTATAGGTCTATGTTTAGCTCCGTCACTTCCTACGTAATTTAGATCAAATCTAAGAGGAAAATTAAAATCTAATTGAATTGTTGCACATTGCCATGATCTTCCAATTGCATCTTTGATATGAAAGTCAATTTTTGGACCGTAAAATGCGCCGTCTCCTTCATTTATTTTATAATTTAAACCCTTTAATTCAATAGCTTTCTTAAGGGAAGTAGTAGCT
>JAEWOZ010000128.1 GCA_023399505.1 Fusobacteriota bacterium
ATATAAACTTATGCGATGATGTTTTATTTCAAGTAGAGGGTGATGTTAACCTGAATACAACTCCTTTATCTAATATAATAAAAAGAGATAATATGAAAATGTTCGATCTAATCATTAAAAAAGGAGATTTAAATTTATTTGAAAGAGATCACATAGGATATACTTGTTTTCATTATGCAGCAGAATTCAACAGATTAGAGATGTTTAAAAAGCTTATTGAAATTTTAGAAATTAAAATGCAGCAAAATTTAATTGCTGAAGAACTGTTTTTAGATATAGATGAAACCATTGAAGTTGAAAACCCTTTAACTATAGTTAAGAAAAGGTCTAAAAAAATTCAAGACTATAATAATTTTACTAATTATATAAATTCTTTAGATATTAAAGTTATTAGAATATTAAAGCACTCATCTATTGAAGTAAAATTACAAAAAGGTAAAGATCATTTAACTGATTACGAATCATTAACAGAAAATTTATCATACTTTAACATAGTGGGAATAAAAAAGCCTTTTTTCGATAATTTTAAGAAAATTATTGAAGCTGGTAAAAAGAATGAAGAAAAATTTTGGTTAGATTATGAAATAAAATTTCCTTTGCATTATTCAATTATTAATAGTAACGTAGAGCTTTTTAATAATAATCTTTTGCCTATTTGGTTTGATTCAGATAGAAATCAAGATTGGGATGGTAAAAATCCCCTTCATATAGCAGTTGAAAAATCAAATGAAGAAATTATAAAGAGGTTTTTAAGAGCGGAATATAATTTAGTTTCAAGTATTTTTAAAAACAGAGAAATTAGAGAGACTTATCAAAAGGACATGTCTAATGAAAATCTAGAGAATTTAAACAGATATAATCAGAATACAAGTCCATTTAATAAAGCTATTGATCTTCAAAATATTAATATATTAAATTTATTTTTAAGTTATGTATCATTAAAGGGAATAGATGAGAATTTTAAAATAGATTTTTTGGAATATGCTTTATCTAAACAAAAATTTAAATCATTTGAAATTATATATAAAAGTATTAGCGAAGCTAACAAAAAAAATTTTTCTCAGCAAATTTTAATTAACACAATAAAAAAAGTTATGGATGAAGATAAAAATCCTAAAATAATAGATTCATTAGAATTTTTATTAAAATATTATCCAAAAGAAAATATTAACTTAAACTCTAAAGAAAATAACCCATTGCTTTTGGTAATAGAAAAAGAAAATGAGTTTTTAATAGATTTTCTAATATCGCACGGCGCTGATCCAAAGGCAAAAGATGACAAAGGAATACCTATCTCTTACTATCTTTTATATGATTTATATAAAAAGAACAAAAAATTAATATCTAAATTTTTGAATATAGGTGCTTTTGACGTTAATACATCTAATGAAGATAATCCTTTGCATTTTTATATTGAAAATATACTTATCAAAGAAACAAATATGGACGAAGATTTCTTTAAATTTATGATTAATAAATTCAATTATTGTCTCCACAAGCCTAATATTCAAGGATTCTTCCCGTTGCACCTATTTTTGTCTGACAGGAAAGGTCTTTTACTAAAACTTCTAAACGAAGGTAGTATAAATTTCAATAAGCAAGACTATAATGGAAATAATTTCCTACATGTTCTACTTCAAGATTGGATAAGCGATGGCCCAAATAGTAGCCTAAAATATTGTTCACTTAATATTATAAAAACATTATTTGAAATTACAGATATGAATTTAAAAAACGCCAAAGGTAAAAGTTGCATGGATTATATAAAAAATAAAGTGTGGGAAAAATATGGAAAGAAATATGCTAGAAGATCTTTAGACAAAGACCTTAAAAATAAAATAAAAGAATTGAGGAAATTAATTGAAAAATTTAAAAAATAAATCTATTTTTATATTTAGACGTGATCTAAGACTTGAAGACAATTTAGCCTTAATAGAAGCTTTAAAAGTTTCAGAGGTTTTACCTATATTTATTTTTACTCCTGAGCAAGTAATTAATAATGAATATAAATCTGATAATTCTGTTCAATTTATGGTAGAAAGTTTAAAAGAGTTAAATGAGGAGCTGAAAAATAAAAAAGCAAAACTTCACCTATTCGAAGGTGTTCCTACAGACATTCTAAAATATTTAGTAAAGAAATATGAAATTAAAGCCATTTATCTTAATAAAGACTATACTCCTTACTCTAAGAAGAGAGATGAAGATATAAGAAAGTTATGCGATAAAGAAAAAATAGATTTTAAGCAGTTTGAAGGCTATTTACTTAATCCAGTAGAAAGTATTTTGAATAAAGATAAATCATCTTACAAAGTTTTTAAAGCTTACTATAATAAGGCACTACGAATAAAAGTAGAGCAACCTTTGAAAAATGATTATACTAATTATATTAAAATTAATGATGAAAAAGAGATAAGTATAGAAGAGGCTAAAAAATATTATAAAGCTAATAAAAATCTATATCTTAAAGGCGGCAGGAGAGCTGCTTTAGAGATACTGAAGACTTTAAAAGAAAAATTTAAAGAGTATAAAGAAAAGAGAGATTTTCCATCAACAAATACTACTTTACTTTCTCCTTACTTAAAATTTGGAACTATAAGTTCAAAAGAGGTCTTTCATATTTTTAAAGGGGTTTCTGATGAACTTGTAAGACAACTTTATTTTAGGGACTTTTGGGTATATATAACTTATTTTCATCCTGAGGTAATAACAGAAAATTACGATAAGAAATTTGATAATGTTAAATGGAAGAATAATAAGGAAGATTTTGAGAAGTGGAAAGCTGGAAAAACAGGCATACCGATAGTAGATGCAGGCATGAGACAATTAAATAAAACAGGCTTAATGCATAATAGAGTTAGAATGATCACAGCATCATTTTTAACGAAAAATCTTCTAGTTGATTGGCGTTTAGGAGCTAAATATTTTGCACAACATTTGATGGACTATTGTCCAATGCAAAATCAAAATAATTGGCAAGCAGTATTTGGAAG
>JAEWOZ010000129.1 GCA_023399505.1 Fusobacteriota bacterium
GTATAGTTCCTGACATATTAGTCGGTGCAAGTGCTGGTGCTATGGTATCTGGAATTTATTCTGCAGGCAATATTGAAGAATTTGAAGCTATTGTTAAAGGTAGAGAATTTGAAAATGCTTTATTAGATTTTAATTCTTTAACTAACAAGGGAGATGAAGCAGGCTTTATAGCAGGCGATAAGTTATTAAAGTTATTAAGAAAACTAACTTACAATAAAAACTTTGAAGATGTTAAAATAAAGACAGCTTTTAATGCTGTGGATATTAATACACAGGAATACATAATTTTAGATAAAGGTAATATTGCAGATGCAATAAGAGCAAGTTGTAGCATTCCTTTAATATTTAAACCTCATAAAATAGGAGATAGATATTTAGTAGATGGAGCTATACAGGATCAACTACCTATAGATTTAGCTAAAAATTTAGGTGCTGATGTAGTTATTGCAGTTACTTTTAATAAGGATTTAATTGAAGAGAAGTATTTTGAATATGAAAACATAAAAAAATATACTTATGATATAAAAAAAATTGCTCCTAATACAGTAGAGGAGGTTATTCAAGAATTTCCTTATTTAGGTCAGTTTTTAATTAATAATAAATTAGGAAAAAAGTTTTTTGAATATTTAAAAATTGAAAATATTAAATTAGAAAAAGTTTTACATATGTTAAGAAAAAGTTTATATGAAGTTAATTATAAAGAGGCTGATGTGATAATAGCGCCTGATATAACAATGTTTCAAAGTGCCAATGTTCATAAAATGAACGAAATTTTTGATGCAGGATATAAAGAAGCAGACAAATTTATAAAAGAAATAAAAAAAATGTTAGAAATAGCTAAAGCTCGTTAAGAGCTTTTTCTATTATCTCTTTCTCGTTAAATTCTTCCTTAATTCCATTTACCAATTCATAGTTTTGATGCCCTTTTCCTGCTACTAATACTATTTCGTCATTTGAAGCTCCTTTTATTGCATATTTAATTGCTTCGCTTCTATCTTCTATTCTTATATAATTGCTATATTTGACGCTTTTGAGACCATTTTCTAAATCATCTAAAATATCTTTTAAAGGTTCACCTCTAGGGTTATCTGATGTAATTATAATTTTATCTGCATATTTAGCAGCTGATGATGCAAATCTTGCTCTTACTTCTTTATACCTCTCACCACCTGCTCCAAATACTAGAATTACATGTTTAAATATCTCTTTTAACCCTTTACAGACTTTTTCAATTGAATCTGGACTATGAGCAAAATCTACTATTACTTTTTTATTGTTTTTGCTTATTAAGTTCAATCTACCATTAATCTCTTTGATATTTTCTAATTTTTCTATTATCTCTTTTATATTATTAACATTTAGCAATACAAGAGAATAGAAAGCTGCCATAATATTGTATAGATTGAAATCCAAAAGTAGAGGAGTACTTAAATAATATTCTTGATTATTATATTTCAAAATAATTTTAGATTTTTCATTTTCGTATCCCTCTATTTTGCCTACTAAATTACCTTCATACTTAGAAAAAGTTTTAATATTTTTTATTTTTTCAATAATTTTTAAATAAGATGAATCGTCTTTGTTAATAAGCAAGTGGCCATCCTTTGAAATTTTATTAAAAATTATGCTTTTTGCTTCAAAATATGAATCCATTGTCTTATGAAAATCTAAATGATCGTCTGTTAAGTTAGTAAAAATGGCTATTTTAAATTCTAAATTATGTACTCTTTTAAGAACTAAAGAATGAGATGAAACTTCCATAGCTACATATTTTATACCTTCTTCTAGGCATCTTTTAAAAATTTTAATTAAATCTAATGACTCAGGTGTAGTTAGATTTGTTTTAATTTCTTTATCTCTTAAAAATATCCCAATTGTGCCAATAAATGCACTATCATCTAAAGACTTGTATATTAAAAAAGCTGTAGTTGTCTTACCATTTGTACCTGTAACACCTATAAGATTGAGAGATTTTTGAGGCCAATTGTAAAAATTAGAAGAAATTATTGAAAGGGCTTCTCTGCTATCTTTTACTAACACTAAAGTTACATTTTCTTTTATCTCAATATCTTTTTCAGTAACTATTAGCGTTGCTCCTTTTGAAATAGCTTCATTTATAAAATTGTGTCCATCTTCCTTAAATCCTTTAATAGCTACGAATATATAGTTAGATAATACTTCTTTAGAATTATAAGCAACTCCATCGTAAGTTTTTGCAATATCGCTTTTTTTTAATATTTTATATTCCAATCCTTTTAATATTTCCATCTTTTACCCTTATTACTTTTGTTACTAGATTTTAACATTTATGCAAATTTATTAGTAACTTTTTTTAAACTTTTTTGACACTTATACGTTTAATATAGTATAATTACTTAAATTAACTTAAGTGAGGTGATTAAGGTTGGCTACTATGGTTATTCTAGAACCTAATGAAAATATTGAAAGTGCTCTAAAGAAATTTAGACGTAAAGTTCAACAAGACCAAATCTTAAAAGATGTTAAGAAACATGAATTTTTTCAAACTAAAATGCAAAAAGTTCGTAGTAAAAAATTAAAAAAAACTAATAAGAAAAAGTAAATGTTCGAAATAGAATTAATAGAAGAGTTGGCTACTAATATAGAGCCAGATTTAGTCAAAAATTATATAAAGAGAATTGTTAAAGAAGAAAAAAATGAAAAAGATGTTTCAATACTTTTTACTAACAATGATACTATAAGAAAATTTAATTCTAAATGGAGAGGGAAGGATAAAGCAACTGATGTTTTGTCCTTTCCTTATAATGATGAAATTTCTAATGTACTAGGTGATATAATTATTTCAATAGAAAAAATAAAAGAGCAAGCTGTTGAATATAGCCATTCATACGAAAGAGAATTTTTTTATATTTTGACTCACGGTATCTTACATATCCTAGGATATGATCATGAGCAAGAAGAAGATAAAAAAATAATGAGAGAAAAAGAAGAATATTACCTTAGTAAGTTAGAAATAAAAAACCAAGTTTAAAGCTTGGTTTTTATATGGTGAAATTATAGGAATCTTCAACTTTGCTATGAATTTAAGTGAGAATAAAGAAAAAATAGATAAAATTGTTCTTTTTGAAACTCTAAGAATCAAAAAAATAATTAAATTTAAGCAAAAGTTATTGAAAGTTAATTATAACTTTGACATTTATAAAAACGCCATAGTATAATACCTTAATTAAGTTTTGTTTCAAGATTTTTATATATTAGAAATTTGAAATATTCGCAAGGTTTAACCTTGTTTTTTATTAAAAGGAGAATTAATGAAAATAGCAAGAGAAGTTAGAGTAGGAAATGTTATCAAAGTAGGAAATGATCTCTTACTTATATTAAAAGCTTTATTTCATAAAAGCACAGCAGGAAGAAGAGCATCTACAGCGGAAATGAAGTTTAAAGTTAGAAATTTAATAACTAAACATACAAACGATTTAACAATTGAGGCAACAGAAAAAGTGAATGACGTTATATTAGAAAGAAAAAAGAGTCAATTGTTATATAAGTCAGATAACCTTTATCATTTTATGGATCAAAAGACATTTGAACAATTTGAGTTAGATCAAGACCAATTAGGAGATAATGCTAACTTTTTAAAAGATAATATGGATATAGAAGTTTTATGTTATGAAGATAAGCCTATAAGTGTAGAGTTACCTCACACATTAGAATTTAAAATAGAGTACAC
>JAEWOZ010000001.1 GCA_023399505.1 Fusobacteriota bacterium
GATATAATCAAAGAATATGAATTTTGGATTTATGAAAATAAACTCATAAGGTACTTATTATTATATTTCAATAAAAAAGTTAATAATGATTATTTAAAGGAAAATTCATATAATGAAAAAGTTTATTTAGACCTTTTAGAAACTTTAAGCTTAGATGCATTAAAAAAAGTAATTGAAGAAGATAAAAATAATAAAAAAGTCTTTTATTATAGCAATAGATTTTATAAAGTTTCAAAGAAAGTAAATCTTAAATTGATTAATAAATTATTAAACATGTTTATGAATAATAGTATACATTGGAACGAATTTTTTAGGAAAGAAAGGGAGTATGGAGTAACCTTTTCATGCATCTCATCGGATTTTTATAAAAAATTGAATTTTTTAATAAATTATAGGGGACAAGCCGATAGGTTAGAAAGAAATAGAGAATATTTTAGAAATTTAAGAGAAAAATTTCACGAAATTCTTTATATACTTTTGTATATAAAGGATTTTAATGAGGCAGAAGAGATAAAAATTAGAAATCTCTTAAAAGAACTATTTGAGGGTGCTTCAATTATTGGAAAAGTTTTTTATGATATGAAGAGACAAAATAGATGATGACAGTTATTATCTATTTTATTTTTTAGTGTTATAATATTTTTTAAAGGAGTCAAAATGGGATTTTTTGATAAATTAAAACAAAAGGTTAATATTTTTAGTAAAATAAAGAATTTTTTTAATAAAAAAGTTTTAAATGAAAATTACATAGAGGAGTTGGAAGAACTTTTAATTCAATCAGATTTAAGTTATAAATTTACTCACGAAATTATAAATCAACTTCAACAAAAACTTAGAGGTAATAATTTCGAATCTGATGAAATTTATGAAAACCTAAAAGAAATTTTAAAAGGTTATTTAAAAGAAGGCAAAATAAATTATTTTAAGAAGAGTGTTCTCCTAGTAACTGGAATAAACGGTGTAGGAAAAACAACTACAATAGGTAAGATTTCTCGTTTATTAAAAAACGAAGGGAAAAAAGTAATAATAGGTGCTGCTGATACATTTAGGGCAGCCGCTTCCAACCAATTAGAAATTTGGGCTAAGAGAGCTTCTGTTAAATTAATTAAAGGTAAAGATGAAAGTGATCCTGCTTCAGTAGTATACGATACTTTGAAAGAAGAGAATTATGATGTAGCTATTATAGATACTGCAGGAAGGTTACATAATAAAGAACATTTAATGAGAGAATTAGGAAAAATAGATAAAATTATCGAGAAGCATCAAATAGAAAACTATATAAAATTATTAGTACTAGATTCTACTTTAGGACAAAATAGCTTACAACAAGCAAAAACTTTTAATGAGGTTGTAGATATAGATGGTTTTATCTTGACTAAATTAGATAGCACTTCAAAAGGTGGAGTGATATTCGAAATTTCAAAAGAATTAGGAAAACCTCTATACTTTATTGGACTTGGAGAAGAGATAGAAGATATTGAAATTTTTAATGTAAGTAAATTTGTTGAGAATATGTTTTAGATAATGCTTCTAATCATTAATATATATTAAATATAAAAATAATTTTATAAGGGAGAAGAAATGGTAAAAATCATTATACTATTATTGTTTAGTAGTTGTAACAAAACTTTTAATAATCTAAACTTAAAGGAAAAAGGAATAGATAAAGAATTACATAAAGTAGTAGAGAAAAATAACATTGACGATATAGAAAAACTTTTAATAATTGGTGCAAATCCTAATTTCATTAATAAAGGTTATAGAGTGTTAAACAAAGCTATAGAATTGGGATCAATAGTAGCTGTAAAGCTTTTGATAGATGCAGGAGCTTACTTAGATGCAGAAGATATAGAGAACTATTCACCAATTAGAAAAGCAGCTGAGAAAGGCCATACAGAAATAGTGAAATTGTTGATAGATAGAGGCGCTAATATAAACATCAGAGGGTATGATAATTATACAGCCTTAATGAGAGCCGCAGAAAATGGACATATTCGTATAGTGGAGCTTCTTATTGAAAATGGTGCTGATGTTGATGGTGAAAATACTTTGAAACCAAAAACATCTGGATTGAAAAAAATAACAAAAAATGAAAAAGAAGTAGGAAGATATACACCATTAATTTTAGCTTTAAAGACGGGCAACATAGAGATAGCAAAGTTATTAATAGAAAAAGGTGCTGATGTTAATGCTGTAAATGAGGAAAAATTTACAGCTCTAATGCTCGCTTCACATAAAGGTTATATAGAAATAGTAAAACTTTTAATAAAAAGAGGAACAAATATTAATTCTGTAAGCAATAATAAAGATACAGCTTTAATGCTTGCTTCACATAAAGGACATGTAGAAATAGCTGAGCTATTAATAGACAACGGTGCCTCTATTAATCCTATAGAGGAGCGTAAGAAATCAGTATTGATTGTAGCTTTAAAAGGATATCATATAGATACAGCAAAATTATTAATAGAGAAAGGCGCTGATGTTAATTATATGGATAACGATTGCAATACTCCATTAATCTATGCCTCTAAAAAGGGTTATGCAGAAATATTGAAAATATTGATAAACAAAGGAGCTGACATTAATGAAAATGTTAGTGGATGGACGGCATTAATGTACGCTTCAGAAAAAGGCCATATAGAAGCAGTTAGAATATTAATAGAAAATGGGACTGATGTTAACGGCAAAGATGATTATTTTGGAAATACGATATTAATGTGGTCTTTAGAAGATAAAGGACATATAGAAACAGCAAAATTATTAATAGATAATGGAGCTGATGTTAATGAAAAAAATTGGGATAGATGGACAGCGCTCATGCATGCTGCATCTAGAGGATATAGAGCTGCAATAAATTTATTAATAGATAAGGGTGCTTTAATCAATTATAAAGAAAGTTTAGGAAGGACTGCATTGATAAGAGCGTGTTGGTCTGGATGCAAAGATGCAGCGGAATTATTAATTGAAAGGGGAGCTATAATTAATAGTGGTAATAATTCTGAATGGACAGCATTAATGTATGCGTCTCTCGAAGGTCATAAAGAAATAGTAAAATTGTTAATAGATAAAGATGCTGATATTAATTATACAAATGGTAAATACACAGCGCTGTTTGCAGCTTCAGAAGAAGGACATATAGAAATAATAGATTTATTAATAGAAAAAGGTGCTAAAAAT
>JAEWOZ010000002.1 GCA_023399505.1 Fusobacteriota bacterium
CCTTTTACACCATTGCTATATAATATTCCTAAATTATACGCTGCATTATTTTGACCCATGTCTATAGCTTTAGTATAATACTCTATCGCTTTATTAGCGTTAGACGCCAATTGATCTTTTAACCCCTTTTGGTATAATAATCCTAAATTATGTGCCGCATTAGCATTACCTGCATTCATAGCTCTAACATAATACTCTATTGCTTTATTAGCATCAGGCTTCAATTGCTCTTTTACACCATTGCTATATAATATTCCTAAGTTATACGCTGCATTAATGTTACCAGTGTCCATAGCTTTATTGTAATACTCTATTGCTTTATTAACATTAGGCTCTAATTGACCTTTCACACCATTTCTATATAAAATTCCCAAGTTATATGCTGCATTAATATTACCCATATCTATAGCTTTAATATAGTATTCTATTCCTTTGTATATATCAGGCTCTAATTGTCCTTTTACACCATTGCTATATAATATTCCTAAATTATGAGCTGCATTATTTTGACCCATATCTATAGCTTTATTGTAATACTCTATCGCCTTATTAACATTGGGCTCTAATTGTCCTTTTACACCGTTTCTATATAATATTCCTAAGTTATATGCTGCATTAGCATTACCTGCATCCATAGCTTTATTGTAATACTCTATTGCTTTATTTATATTAGATTCTAATTGCCCTTTTAGGCCTTTTTCGTATAAAATTCCTAAATTATATAATGCGTTAGAATTATATACATTTATAGCTTTAGTATAGTATTCTATTGCTTTATTAACATTAGGCTCTATTTGACCTTTTACACCATTGTTATATAAAATTCCCAAGTTATATGCTGCATTAATATTACCCATATCTATAGCTTTAGTGTAATATTCTATCGCTTTATTAATATTAGGCTCTAATTGTTCCTTTAATCCATTGTAGTATAATACTCCTAAATTATGTGCTGCATTAGAATCACTCATATCTAAAGCTTTAGTATAATATTCTATTGCTTTATTTGCATTAGGTTCCAATTCTCCCTTTGCTCCTTGATGATATAATATTCCTAGTTCTTTGAAATAATTATTGTTATATAAATAATCTATAAAACTATTTATACTTTTTAACAGATATATTTTGGTTTTTAATTGCTTATTATCAGGATTTTTGTTCAATAAATATATGTATAGAAACAAAGCTTTATTATCTCCTTCTTCTGCCTTTTCTATTACATAATTTATTATATTCTCATTTATTTTGTCTAGGTTATTGAAATAATAATTTATATCATTTTTATATTTACTGTCTTGTATTAAGTTAACCTTAGTACATGCTGTTATTAAAATTATCGTTATTATTTTCATATAGTTATCTCCTTATCTATAATTGAATATCTTATTTTATATTTTAAAAACAAAAAATAAACCTATAAAAAGGTTTATCTATTTGAAAGAATATTTAAAACATCTTGAGTTACATCTTGTCCTGCATATAGCACAGCACTATTGCCTTTTGTTTTAAACACTATTAATTCGAGTTTCTTCTTATTTCCTACAATTTTAGCAGCAGTTTTAATATCATTCAATATTTCATCTTCTGTATTTTTTAATAATTGTTGAAATTGTTGAGATTTCATAGCTCTTAATTGATCGAACTCATTTTCTAGTCTTTCAATTTCAGATTTTTTAGAATTGTTTTTATCATTGTCTCTAACTTTTTGGATTTGGGCAGCTTTTTCTTCTAGAACTTTTTCAAATTCTTTACCTTTACCTTCAAGTTCTTTTCTCTTTTCTTCTTGCTTTTTATATTTGGACATTATGGTTTCGTAACTTAAAAAACCTACAAGTGAATTAGCATTTCCTTTCACTTCAGGAGTCTCTTCATTTTTCTCTAACTCTTTTATAACTTCATCTGTTATATTTGGCACTTCAGAATATACTACTCTGTTTATGACAACTAAATCTAGCTTTTTATTTGAGGCTATTTTAGCTAGAGACTTTTCCACATCATTTATTAACTTCTCTTGCATAACTTGATTGGTAGTCTGAAGTTCATTTTGCATAGCTCTTAAAGTTTTCTCAGCTTCTTCATAATTAAAATCTTTTTCTTTCATTTTTGATTGAAATTCTTTTTGCTTGTTTTTTATCTCTTCTAGTTTTTGATCAATATATTTTCTTATATCTTTAGCACCTTTAGATTTGTTGGTAAATTGATCAATATCAAAAGAATAAATTTTAGAATTAAAATTTGAATTTATTTTTTTAATATCTTTATTATTTAAAACTTCAAGCAACTCCTTAGTTATATCTTTTCCACCATATAACACAAGTTGACCTTCTATAACAGGAGCATTTACTACTAGTTTTTTTAAAGATTCCTTTATATCTGAATCTATTTTATTTTCGAAAACTAATGAAGTTTTATATAACTCTTCATTTTGAACTGAAATTAGATTTTGAATTTCTGCTTCTAATTTCTCTAATTCTTCTTTTTCTTTTGTTGAAAGATCCTTTTTATTTTCAAATTCTTGAGCCTTTGCTTGATAAGCAGCTGCTTTATTAGCTCTCTCTTCCATAACTTGTTGCTGTTTAGTTCTTAGAAAACTCATAGAATCTCTAAAATCTTTATTCAATTCTTTCAATTTATCTTTTCTAACATGTAATATTTCACCTGTTTCTAAAGATAAATTTAATCCTAAATTAAGTAAAATAAAATTTAATAACTTTTTCATTTTTAACTCCTTCTAAAATATGTATTGTAAACTTATCTCTGGTCTAATAT
>JAEWOZ010000003.1 GCA_023399505.1 Fusobacteriota bacterium
AAACTAAAGTATAATCTTTAATTTCGACTTCATTTTTTATATTAACATTAAATTTTAGTTGGTTTTCCTCGCCCTTAATTATTATATTATTTATATTTTCTAATTTTATATCATATAAATAAATTATTAAAACCCCTAGCTTAGAATCATGTAAGAATACATCTAAAATTATTTCATCTTCAGTTTCAAATAAACTCCTTAACTTTTTTGAAGTTAGATTTTTTCCATTTTTGTCTCTAAATTTTACATCAGGGATTATCTCATTATTATCTTCATCTCTAAAATATAGATCAAAATCATCATGCTTAGAGATATGATGAACATTTTTTAAATCTTTTCTTGCTCTTACAATTTCTGGTTTTCTAGTTTTTTCACCATGATAAGAGGCTGTTATGCTATAGTCGCCAGGAGTATTAAATTTTATCTCTGTACCCTCTATTATTATAGAGTTATCATCAATAGAATTGTACGCTCTTTTATAATTATTTAAAGACTTAACATGAAGAGTAACATCTCTTAATTTCTTTTCATTTCCTACTCCTTTATCTAAAGTCTCTTCAATAACTTCAACTGAAATTTTGTCTATTCCATCAGCTACGACATACTTACAATCACTTTTTATTTTTATCTCTTTTATAGGTAGTAAACTTTTAATATTTGAACTACATTTAGAAAATAATAAAATAAAAAATAATTTGAAGATTAGTCTCATCATACCTCCTTAGATACAAATTTTGCTATGCTTATGATAACAACTTATCAACTAATTGTCAATTAACTATTCTTTTTCATAAATGATACTATAAATTGTACCTACATTATCATCAAATTCATCTTCATTTACTCTACTATCATCATTCTTATACCACTTTCCAGATTTTTTATCCTTTAAGTATGCAATATAATGTCCTCCGCTAGAACCACCTAGATGAACAGTGCATGCTACGGGTTCAAACCTTAAAATTTTATCTTTTCCATTTAGATAATCAAAGTGAGGTAATTTTAGCAATTCTTTAACATTCAAAATTTTTCTTTCATCTTTTAATTGAATTTTAGGATCCTTAGGATTTGTTAATTTCCTATTTATATTTAAAATGAAGTAGTTTGAAATTTCTAAAATCTTTTTATTTTTATTTATATTTATGTAGAATTTTTTAAGGTCTGTTTTAGTATCTTTCGTAATATAACTCTCTTCTGGGAGATTTTTTTCTAAAATAGTTTCAGCATCAATTTCAACTTCTTCAATTATTTCAGAATGATTTAAATTAATATTAACTAAATCTTGTACAGTAGGTGTTTTACCTAGATTAAAGAATTTAAAAAATTCATAACTTATAGGTTCAAATGAAAATGTTTCTCTTATTTTTATTTCACTATCTTTTAAAAAATTCTGTGTCATAATAAGATTTTTAAGAGTAGCTCTATTAATTTCATAAATCTCTTTTGCTTCTAAATATGCTTTCTCATCAAAAGTACTTTCTATTGACAAGAAGTTTATATTTATACTTTTAGATTTATCTTCTATCATAACCGCTTCTAAAATACGATTCATTACTTCTGAGCAATCATGTTGACGTTTATCGTCTACT
The DNA here is from genome assembly GCA_023399505.1 of Fusobacteriota bacterium. GTDB lineage: Bacteria > Fusobacteriota > Fusobacteriia > Bac17 > JAEWOZ01 > JAEWOZ01. The sequence continues at coordinate 1,590 of JAEWOZ010000003.1, forward strand.
CTTTCATAAGCAGAAGAATTTGAAATATTTATTAAAATTTTTTGTATTAGTTCTTTTTGAACTTCACCGTTTAATTTTGAATTTGAATTATAAAATGGTGATCCTTTTCCTAATCTTATGGCATTTATTAAAGATTTTATGGAATTTATTATTTCCATATTTCCTTCGCGATAAGTTTCTAATTGAGAGTCTAAAACTCTGGTAGAGGCAAGTGCTTTTATTGCAGAATTAAAAAAACAAGTATTTCCTAGATTTATTAAACCAGGCCATTCTGATATGTTTTCAGATAATCCAACCATTTCCATGCTACCTCGAACTATTAAACTGTCTATTATGTTTTCATCTTTAAATATATCAAGATTTGAAGAAGTAATTAGATCCCCTATAATGATTGCAAAAAATTTATTATTTTCCTTATATATAAGCATTGAATCAGAAACATATAAATTTTCTCCCTTTTTTAAAAAAGGGATATTATTAATTTTAAAACTCAATTGATTAAGCTCTGATAAGTAAATTGGTAATGGAATAGGTTCTGCATCCTTAAAAGTAGTATTATAATTTACAATTATCTCTCTTTCATTAACTTGAACTTTTTCACCATTTATTTCCACCTCAGTACTAATGAAATAAGTACCAGCTTCAAGTTCGTCTCTATTTACGTTTTCTCTTAAAGAAAAGTCCATATTTTTAATTATCAAATCTTTTTCTTCTAATACCTCTTCTTTATTATCAACAATTTTTTTAGCTCTAATCTCTTTTAAACTATCGCCAACATTAAGTTCACTTTTTTCTACCTCAATTTTTATATCATAAAGTTTCAGATTTATATCTCCTAACTTAGAATCGTTTAGGTAGACTTCTATCTTAGCATTTTCTAAATTTTGCAATGGAAGTAAATTTTTAAGTTCTTGTCCTTTATAAAAATATTTTGCACCTTGAAGATAATTAGAATTTTTACTTTTAATTCCTAACTTTTGATCTTTATCTAAAAGATAAAGATCTTGGAGAGAGGCAAATTTAGAGATGTTTATGTTAGTTTTTAAATTTTTTCTAGCATGAATTATTGTTTCTATACTTCTATTTTTCCTTGAAGATTGAGCATAGAATTTAAAATCTCCTTCCTTTTCAGTACTCAAATTTTCCTTTTCAAGTGGTTTATACGGAGCTTCATTAAAAGAATAATATAAGACAAATTTTTCTATTTTCTTTCCTCTTTTGTCCTTTAATGTAAAATTTACCTCATCTTTACCGTCTGCTACTACATAGGTTGAAGAAGGCTCTAAATATGTGAACTGTAGCTCTTCCATTCTACTTCTAGAATCTAAAGTAGTGTCGCTGGTTGCAAAAGTGCAGCCTGTTATAAATAATAAGATATATTTAATGAGAGCCATTTTTACCTCTTTAACTTTCTTTATATAAATTTATACCTCTAATCTAAATAAAAAACAAAGCTTTTTAATTTCATAAAGCTTTGTCTCTTTTTCATTTAATTTAACTGTTACTCTTCATACTTTTGTTCAATTTTCAATATTATACTTTCTAAACTTTCCAATAATTCATTTAAATCTTCATCCTTTAAATTATAAGAAGGATGTTTTATTTCATTTACTTTACATAAAATTTCATTTATATTATTAGAGCCTAAGCCCAGTTTTTCGAATTTAGTTACAAGTTCCTCATTAGAACAATTATAATCCAATCCAATTTTTTCATTCAAGTAGTTTTTAAAATATTGTAATATTAAAAATATTTTGTACTTATTTTTTTTGTTTTTTTTCAATAAAAAGTTCAAAGAGTTTTTATATTTTTCATATGGGTCAAAAGGCATGAAAAGTAACTTTTCAGCAACCTTTGTCAACGCAAAGTATAAAAGAATAAAGAAGGGTAATATTAAAACCCATAAATAATCTAAATAAACTTTTTTATTTGTTACCTTTTTTTTATTTTTTGCAATCTTTTTATTTAAGTTATTTTCTTGAGAGGTCTCAACCTCTAATTTGTAACCTTTATTTACTTTTTCAACTCTATTAATTTTAAAGCTTTTAAAGCAATCTCTAATCTCTTCTTCAGAATGAATATTATAGACTTTTATATCTATTAATTTATTTTGTAATTGAGAAGATAACAAATTTAAATACAGTGCAAAAAATACTAAACATTTCATTTTGCCTCCTTTTTTATAGTTCTTACAATTAGTTTTTCAAAATTGCAAAGCTAAGAAAAAGAAGATTTTATCGTTTTGGATAACATGATAACCATGCCTTCATAAATTTTACCTATTTCTTTAACAAAAAAAGTTGCTTTCATATCCATAAATTGTTTCTTCATAACCGTATTGAAGAAAATCATGTTCATTTTGATTAGAGGTAGAGTACTCTTTTTTTTCTTCAAACCTTCTGTCTCTTTCAAATTTTTCTTTAGCTTTTTGTTCTTCACGCTGGAAGTCTAATAAGGTTTTAGCTTTTGAGTAATCTACATTTATCTTATTTTGATTTTCCCAATCTTTTATTTCTTTTTCATAACTCTTTCTTTCTTCTTCTTTTATTTCTAACAATGTTTTAGCTTCTGAATAGTCTACTTTGATATTAGAGATATCAGAAAGAATTTTTTTCTTTGAATTAGTCTGTTTTCTGCCTATTACATAATCTACATTTTTATTTTTATTAACGCTATTGGTATTATTTTGATTTTCTTCCCCTTCTTCGCCATAAGGTTTCAAAGAAGAAGAAAATTTTAAACCTTTAGAAAAATTCAATTTACTACAATTTGACAATAGCATAACTACTAATAATAACATTTTTACTCCTTTAGTAAAATTTTACTTTTTTTAAAATTTCTTCAATAATTTGAGAAGAGGTAATACCTTCATTTTTAGCATTAGAGCTCATTATAATTCTATGCCTCAAAACATCTGGTGCAATTTCTCTTATATCTTCTGCAGTTACATAATTTCTCTCTTTAAAAAATGCAATTGCTTTGGAACATAGTACCAATGCTAAAGTTCCTCTAGGAGATGCTCCGCACATAACATATTTTGAATATTCCCTACTTTTTAAAATTATCTCTATTATATAATCTTTAAGTTTATCATCTAAATGGACAGATTTAATTGATTCTCTTATTGAAAATATATCAGTTTTAGACACCATCTTAACAAAATTATATCTAAAACGATTGTTTTCTGCAAATTTGTTTAAAATAGCTCTTTCTTCTTCTCTAGAAGGATAATTAATTTTAAGTTTCATTAAAAACCTATCTTGTTGTGCTTCAGGAAGAGGGTAAGTACCGTCATGCTCAATTGGATTTTGTGTAGCTAGGACTATAAAAGGTAAATCTAATTTATAAGTTCTGCCTCCTATCGTTACTTGTTTTTCTTGCATTGCTTCTAAAAGAGCTGATTGAACTTTTGCAGGCGCTCTATTTATTTCGTCAGCTAAAATTATATTTGAAAATATAGGTCCTTTTTTAGTAATAAATTCGCCTATTTTTTGATAATATACTACATTTCCTATTATATCTGAAGGTAGTAGGTCTGGAGTAAATTGAATCCTCCTAAAATTTAAACCTATTAACTTAGCAATAGTACTAACAGTAGAGGTTTTAGCTAAACCTGGTAAGCCTTCTAGAAGTATATTAGTACCTGTAAATATACCTATTAAAATTCTATCAATCATATATTTCTGGCCAATTATATAATTAGAAATTTCTTTTCTTACCTCATGGATGATCCTCATATCTCGATCTGTATTTTTCATCTTCATTTATTCATGTCTCCTAATTACCAAACGTAAAATTATAACTTATATAAAATTTAAAATTATCTCTTAGATTTTTAAGAAAATTTTTGTCAAAATCTTTCCATCTTAAAGTTACATGTGGACCATAAGATAAGCAAAGGTTAGAATAAAAAACATTCAAATTTAATCCTATCTCTGGATTAAAGGTAAAAGTTGGCTCTTCATTTTTTATATCTTGTAAATAGTAAAGATGAGGTTTAATCACTATTTCATGTATTTTCATTTTATAATCTATTATACTTAAATTAATTGGAATTGCAAAATCAAATTTAGCTGCAAGCACTAAGAAATGTGCTTCTTCTTCTGATTTATTTTCTCTCAAATCTACGTTATAGTTTGATATTAAATTATATTCTTCTGACATTTTACCATAAAAGTACTTAAAATTTAAATAAGTAGTTTCTGCTTTAAGTATTAAACCTAATTTTCCGAATTGATTTCTAGTAGCTAACTTACCTAAAATTTCTAAACTTTTATACTTATCCTCTAATGAAAAACCCGCTTTCAAGTTATTATATTTGATTTGATCACCTTTAATATCAATTATCCCTTGTAGTTTAGGTATAATGTAAGATCTTAAATTTCTTAAGAAAAGAGGATATCCAAATTCAAAATCAGCACTTGGATTTATTTTATCGATTAATTCTAAATCATTCTTAAGTAACGGAATTAAAGGAAATTTAAATGTAAATTTAAAAAGTCTTTCCCTTATTAGCGCACCTCTACTGTATTCGTAATTAAAACTAGGGATTGCATTGAAAAGATCAAATCCTACATATGGAAAATGATAACTAAAAGAATATTCATTCAAATTTTTGTCATAATCTATAGGTTCAAAATTTCTTTTAAAAGATGCTTTATTTATTTTCTTACCTTTTAACTCCTTTATTTCTATAAAATCATAACTATTAGTGCTATAAACGAGCAAATAAAGTTTTTTGTTAACAGCTACGGGCTCTAAAGATTCATCTTTTTCGTATACTAAGTAAATATCATTGTTTTTATCTAATCTAAACAAGGCCATCTTATCCTTATATACATTAGTAAAATAAATTGACCCATTATAATAAATAGGAGATCTCCCTTTGCATAGTATCTTTATGTTGTTATTTTTATCTAAAGAATATATTGAAGGCTCCCCTGAGTTTTGAGAAGCAGAAAAGTATAATGTATCATTGAAAAAAGAAAATTTTTCAAATTTCAGACCGTTTTTTATATTTATAAGCTCTTTTTCTTCTAGATAAAGTGCTTCTTTCATTCCTTCTCTTTTAAGGTAAAATATTCCTCTAGAAGTTGCTATAAATCTTGAATCAAAATTAATTTTTTTTAATTTACCTTCTTCATATAAGCTATAAGAAAACTTATCTTCTGAAGCATTAACTTCAAACCTAGAGGTTAAAAGTTTTTGATTTAAAATTGAATAATCCTCAATGTCTTTACCTATGGTTAAAACTCTAGTCTTTTTGCTTATTGGATCATAAGATACAACTTCTATACTATTTTCTTCAACTTCTAAGAAATAAATTAATCCGTCATGAGAACTTACTCTCCACTTAAATATAAGTTCATTTATATTATATCGTTCTTCATTGTTTTTAAATTTAAAAGAGTTCCACCAATCATTCATAAGCTCTTCTAGATTTTTTTCTTCTAAATCGCTAAAGGTTAAAAAAGGATTCTGTAAAACTTTTTCATTTTTTATATTTTTTGAGATGCTTTCTAAACATTTAATCAAGTTTTTAGAATTAAATTTTTTTTCATAAAACATTAAGAAACTTCTAAAAAGATATGGTAAATAAAAATCGTTTTGTCTTAAATAATAAAAAACTCTATGAGGTTTTATAGGATATCTAACATCTTTTCCTTTAATATAAGAGTTGTTTACAGCTTCTGATGAACAATTAGCATATAATTCTAGAAGTCTAATGTTATTTTTAGATTCTGGACTAAATTTAGAGGCTACATGAAGAGCTAATCCATTTGTTAACCAACTCGGTACTAAGGTTTCTTTTATTTTATTTCTTACAGGGTAAAGAATATCAACATAATGTAAAGGTTTTGAAATGTCATCTTTAACTTTTCTATTATATAAAAATTTAGTTAGTTCATAATAAAATATAAATTGTGTAGCATTTGTGTCATGAATATCAAAATTTTTAAGATAGTGATCACTTAAATTAAGAAAAAGAGGTTTACTAAAGGAAGTAGTGGGCATAATTGTACTATCTTCAGAAATATTAAATTGTGTGATAAAAAGATCTATTTTTTCTTTCTTATTAAAAGAAATATTTAAAAATGAAGAAACTTGTTTAAATGCTTTTTCTAAAAAATTTTTGTCTATTCCTTCTGGAAGTCCATTTAAAGAGTCGTGAACAAATA
>JAEWOZ010000019.1 GCA_023399505.1 Fusobacteriota bacterium
TTACAAAGTAGAATGGCATTACCTTCAAAAGCAAAATCTAAATCTTTGGGTTTATTACCTAAAAGTATATCTCTTACCGCGCCACCTACTAGATAAATTTTTTCTTTTTCTTCAAAGCTTTTTAAGAGAGAAAAAAACTCTAATATTCTAGTATCTATTATCATCTTCTAAATTTCTTAAAAATTCATAGTTTGTTCTATCAATAGTAAAAGGACTAATTGAAATATATCCTTCTTTTATTACATTATAGTCAGAGATAGGAGATGTGTCTAGATTTTTTATATTGCTGTGGTGCCAATAATAAGCTCTTCCTCTTGGACTTGTTCTTTCAGCATAAGAATCTATATATCTAATGTCCCCTTGCTTAGTGTATTTAAAACCTTTTACTTTATCATAAGGTATATTAGGAATATTTATATTTAATATAGTTCCATAGGGAAATTCTAAACTATTTATTCTTTTCAGGTAATCTACAATAAACTTACCACCTGTTGCAAACAGGTAATCAGCTTCTATATTAGGTTCTTCCATTGATATAGCAATTGATTTTATACCTAGTAATGATCCTTCTACTGCAGCAGATATAGTTCCAGAATAGAGCGCATCTATTCCTACATTGCTACCAATATTTATTCCTGAAATTATATAGTCAAATTTGATACCTTTAAAAATTACATTATGAGCTAATTTAACACAATCTGCTGGAGTCCCATATATACAATAACCTATAACTTCATCATTCCAAGCAAATTTATTAAAATATAAAGGTTCATATAAAGTCATTGAATTACTTTTACAACTTTGCTGCTCTTTGGGCGCAGCAACATATACTTCATGACCGTCTGCTCTCAAATATTGAACTAATTCAACTAATCCAACCGATTCAACTCCATCATCATTACAAACTAATATCTTCATTTTAACCCCTAATTTCTCCTATATTTAATAATATTTTTTGTATACTTTTACATTTCCCCTCATTATTTAGTTCAACTTCAATTCCACTTACTTTTACATTATCAGAAGCTACCTCAAATTTAGAAGGCATGCCTGTAAGGAACCTAGATAGTACAGCCTCTTTTTTCATTCCTATAACGCTGTCATAAGGTCCGCACATTCCTATATCAGATATATACCCTGTACCATTTGGCATTATCTTTTCATCTGCTGTTAAAATATGAGTATGAGTGCCGTAAACTAAAGAGACTTTTCCATCTAAAAACCAACCTAAAGCTATTTTTTCTGAGGTAGCCTCAGCATGAAAATCTACTATTATTATATTAGAATAATTTTTAGCTTCATTTAAAGCCTCTTCCATTTTTATAAATGCATTATCAGCTGCTCCCATAAATACATTTCCTTGCATATTTATAACTAAAGCTTTTTTGCCATTCTTAGTTTTTGAATAAGCTATTCCTTTACCAGGAGAATTCTTACTGTAGTTATAAGGGCGAATTATTTTATTAGAACTGTTCAAATAGGAATAAATATCTTTTTGATTCCAAATGTGATTTCCTGTTGTTATTACATCTATTCCTAATTCAAATAATTCCTCTGCTATTTGAGAAGTTATTCCAAATCCAGCAGCTGAATTTTCACCATTTGCAACTATAAAATCATATTTATGTCCTTTTCTACTTAAATATTCTTTCACTACTTCCCTACCAGGTTTTCCAACTATATCACCTAAACATAATATTTTCAAAATGTTTTATAACCTCCTCTTCTTTTCTAAATACTTTAAAAAATGGTTCTTTAAAATCTTTAAATCTCTCTTCTTGAGGAGAAAGGATGAAAGCTGTCCCACCCATGGACTCACATTCTTCTATTAAAATTTTAATTAACCCTATTGCTAAGCCACTAATATAGTTTAACTCAAAAAGTGAGAAAATCAAGTAGATATTTCCACTATATATATGCTCAAGAAGCCTTTTTTTCATATTTTCACAAACTGAAGATTCTAATCTACCTTTTAACCTTATTAACGAGATAAAATCTAGCTTAACTATTTCTATTTCAAATTGCATAAGAACCTTTCTATAACTAAGTTACTTCATTTTATCATGCTAAGGCAAAAATTATCAATTAAGTCTCAACTTTACTTTTTTGAATTACTATGATATATATAAATTATCACAAATTTGCTAGGAGAGTGAGCTATGAGTTTTAAATTACCCGAACTTAAATATAGCTATGATGCATTGGAACCTTATATTGACAGAGAAACAATGGAGGTTCATCATCAAGGCCATCATGCCGCTTATTTTAATAAGTTAAATAAGGCATTAGAGAAATACGACATTCAAAATATAACCTTAGAAGATATAATAAGAAATCTTAATAGAGATATCCCAGGAGAAATCTATTGGGATGTTAAAAATCAAGGTGGCGGAGCATATAATCATTCACTTTTTTTTGAAATGATGTCACCTCAAGGATCAAGAGAACCCAAAGGTCACCTTTTAAGTAAAATAAAGATTGACTTTGGTAGCTTTGAAGCATTCAAAGAAAAATTTAAAACCCTGGCTTTATCAAGGTTTGGTAGTGGATGGACTTGGCTCATTACAGATGAGACTCATAGATTACAAATCAAAACTACTTCGAATCAAGATTGCCCAATCTCAGACCATAAAAATATTATATTAGGGTTAGATATATGGGAACATGCTTATTATTTAAAATATAAAAATAAAAGAGATCTTTATATAGATGCTTGGTGGAATGTAGTTAATTGGGATTTTATAGAAGGAAATTTTGAAGAGATAATGAAAAAATAAAAGGACCTTAAAAGGCCCTTTTTTGATGGTTTTTAATATAAATTTTTCAAACTATAATTTTATATTAAGATTTATTGTGCATTTTTTAATTTTCTTATATATCTTGCACAGACTCTTATTTTTTTCTTTTGTCCATCTATAATCACAGTAACTTTTTGGAGATTAGGCTTCCATATTCTTTTTGTAGCTCTATTTGAATGGCTAATATTATTACCGGTGATTGTTTTTTTACCACTTATTCTACAAATTCTCATGGTAAACACCTCCTTAAAAAAAACGATTAAGGGTATTATAACATAAAATAAAATTAACTTCAATGCATAATCCTTAGCTTCATAAAAATCTTTAAACATGTTAAAATAGTGCTAGTATAAAAATTAGAGGAGTAGTTAATGAAAAAAGCATACTTCCTGCCTATAATAATAGTAGCATTAATTATATTATTTAAAAGAGGCAATAGTTTAGAACAAAGAATAGTTAAAGAAAAAGTTCCAAAATCTGTAGCCATCATTATGGATGGTAATAGAAGATGGGGTTCTAAAAATAACTTAACTGTTGCAGAGGCTCATTACCAAGGAGCTAAGAATGTTGAAAAAATATTAAAAGCTGCTTTAAGAATTGGTATAAAGGAAATTACTATATTTGCTTTCTCAAATGAAAATTGGAAAAGATCTAAAGAAGAGATAAACAGCTTAATGTCTCTATTTGAAAGATTTTTAAAAGAAAGTAGACCTGATCTTTTAAAGAATAGAGCTAAAGTTAAATTCTTGGGAAGATTAGGAGCTTTTTCTAAAAAACTAAGAGATGAAATTACTAAAATAGAAAAAGAAACTGCAGATGGTATATATAAATTAAATATTTGTCTCAATTACGGAGGAAGGACTGAAATTCTTGATGCCGTAAATAAAATAGTAGAGGACAATATAGAAAATATTGATGAGGAAACATTTAAAGGCTACTTGTACAGTAAAGAGATGAGCGATCCTGATTTAATAATAAGAACAGGTGGCGAATATAGAGTGAGCAACTTTTTATTATGGCAGCTTGCTTATAGTGAATTATATTTTTCAACTAGATATTGGCCTGACTTTAATGAAAATGACTTCTTTAAAGCTATATTAGAATTTCAGAGAAGAAAAAGAACGTTTGGAGGAGATTATGCTAAATAGAATTCTTGTAGCTTTATTACTTGTACCTCCTCTTCTTTACATTGTATTAAAAGG
>JAEWOZ010000026.1 GCA_023399505.1 Fusobacteriota bacterium
TTTTAACTATGACATAATAGATATAATTAAAGATAAATATAAATTAGAAGAAGGATCAGTAGATAATAATAAATATTTTTTATTTCTATGTTACACATCTAATTCAGAATATGTTGAAAAGTTTATAAAAGAAAATAATATAAATCCAAAAGAAGTAAAAGATAAAATAAATAATAATGCTTTAATTATAGGAGCAGCAGGTAATAAGGTTGATATATTCAAAACATTCATTGATAAATATAGACTTAATTTTAGAAGTAAAAATGATAAAGGAATTACTCCTTTTATAGCTGCTTCTAAAAATAATTGTAAGAAAATTGTAAAATTATTACTAAAAGAAGGTATTGAAATAGATAGTAAAACTATTTCAAGAAGCACAGCCTTAATGTATTGCTCAAAGAAAGGCTATATTGAAATATTAAAATTATTAATAAAAGGAGGTGCTAATATTAATGAAAAAAATAAAAATGGCTATACATCTTTAGGAATGGCAGTGAATAACGACCATGCAGAAGTAGTTAAAGAATTGATAAAAGAAGGTGCCAATGTTAATGATAGAAACACACCCTATTATAGCTTACTGATGCTAGCATCTAAAAAAGGTCAAATAGAAATTGTCAAAGAATTGATAAAAGGAAGGGCTAGTATTAATGAAAGAGATAGAAATGGCTATACAGCATTAATGATAGCATCTTCAAAAGGCCATAAAGAAGTTGTTAAAATTTTGTTAGAAAAGGGAGCTAATATTAATGATAAAGATTCCTTCTATGAATTAAATGCATTAACAATAGCCCTAAAAAATAATCATATGGAGATATTTAAGATATTAATAGAAAAAGGGATAAATCTCTATCATAAAGATAAGTTAGGTAAAACAGTTCTTATATACATAATTGAACAATTAAACAGTGCTAAGGAAAACTTTGAAAGGAGCAAGCTTATAGAAATGGCATATATAACAATAAGAAAAATGGCAGAAGATTATATTAATGTATTTATATCTTTAAATAAAAATATAAATACACCTCAAAAGATAAAAGATGAAATACATAATCATATTAATCTTCTTTATTCTTTACAAAATTTACCTGCAGAGTTATTTGAGAAAATTATTATAATGCTTAACTAGAAAAAGTTAATTATTATTGGTTAACTAATTTAAAGAAATTTATTTAAAATAATCAAATAAAAGCAGGAGTTAATGTCAATAATGGGAATGAAAGTGGTTGGACTGCATTAATGCTAGCCTCAAAAGAGGGCAACATGGAAGTATCGAAGTTATTATTAGAAAAAGGGGCAAATGTCAATGATAAAAATGGTGATGGATGTACGTCATTAATAATAGCATAAAAAAATGCTATTATAAGGAAGTAATAAAAATACTTACGAAAAAAGATGCGAACGTTGATCATAAAAATAATAGCGGTAATACAGCCTTAATGCTAGGATCGAGAAATGACCATATAGAATCAGTGAAGATATTAATAGACAGAGGTGCTAATATTAATTACTTAAATAATAATAAAAATATATTGGATATTGTATTAGATAATAAGAATTTAGTTGTCATAGAAGCTCTTATAAATAAGAACGTAACAATAAATAAAAATGATATGGCAAAATACACAATATAGCTTTGGACGATTTTAACCATAGAATAATAGATTTAATTAAAGATTAAATATAAATTGGAAGAGTACTTAGTAGATAATAGTAAGTACTTCTTTTTCCTATGCTATACATCGACTTCAGAAAAAATTGAAGAATTTTTAGAAAAAAGTAGCTTAAATCCAAAAGACATTAAAGATAAATCTAATAGAAATGCTCTGATAATATTAGCAATGAGCAGTAAAATGGAGATAATTAAAATGCTTATAGAAAAATATAAGCTTAACATCAACCATAAAAATAGAAACGGAATTACTTCCTTAATGGCCGCATGCCATAGTAATAAAGGGAAAATAGTAAAATTTCTTTTAAAAAAGGCAAATAGCTATACTAAATGGTAATATTGAAATAGTTAGAAAATTAATAAAAGCAAAAGATGATTTCAACGATAAAGATACTTATGAATTCATCGCTTTGATGCTAGCTTCCCAAAGGGGTTATTTTGAGATAGCAAGAACACTTATAGAAACAGGGGCCTAATATCAATAATAATAATAATGAATGCAATGCGCTGATGTTGGCATCTAAAAACGTTAATTTAGGAATAGTAAGAATATTAATAGAAGACGGAGCCAAAGTTAATAAAAAAGAAGTTAATAGTTGTAAAATAAATATAATAAAAAATTAGAAATTATAAAAATTCTTATAAATAAAATGCCACTTAGCCTAGCATTTTACTTTTTATTAATTCAAAGTCTTCTTTTGGTATCTCTAAATGCCCAAACCTGAAATAATATCCCCAACTCTTTTTATCTTCGATAAATTTCAAATCTTTTATTAACTCTCTAATATCAACCTCTTTAATATCTTTAATAAATTCTGCATTCTTTCTGTAAGGCATAAGGCCATCGCCTCTATCAACTTCATGAATTTTGTAGTCTAATATTTTTCCTATAGCTGTAAATTTTTGATAAGGTTCTTTGTCTTTAAAAGTAAGCATACTAGAATAATATATAATCCAATCTCCAGGTTTCATTTTCAGAAGAGGAGAAGCTTTTCCATGACATAAATGACAGTAGTTACCTTCAACTGCATTTGTCACATAATCTCTACTAACTACCCCTATCCAATATCTCTCTTTTTGCATTTCAGTTACCTCTTTCTTACTAATAGTCTTACTACTTATTTTAAAAATAATAACATAAACTTGCTTTTATCTCAAATAGTATGTAAAATAATAACTATTAATAAAAAGAGTGAACAATAATGATTATAAAAACTGTTAAATTTATAAAATCAGCTGTAAAAGAAAATGAATACCCAGAAGCTAAAAAATTAGAAATAGCTTTTATAGGAAGATCCAATGTAGGAAAATCTTCTTTAATAAATGCTATAACAAATAGAAAAAAATTAGCTATTGTAAGTAAACTGCCAGGAAGAACAAGACTTATAAATTTTTTCTTAATTAATGAAAATATATATTTAGTAGATTTACCAGGTTACGGTTTTGCTAATCTTCCTATTTCATTGAAAAATTCTTGGAAAAGTATGATAGAGAATTATCTTATTTCTAAAAGAAAAAAAATTTCTTTTATTTTAATAGACGTCAGAAGAGGAATAGAAAAAGAAGAAGAGCAAATGATTGAATGGTTAACATTTCATAAAATTCCTTATCATATCATTTTTACAAAATCTGATAAAATAGGAAGAAATTTGTTAAGAGAGCAGCAAAAAAAGTTTAAGGATTCAATTTTTACTTCATCTCACCTAAAAGAAGGGATTGAAGATATTTGGAAAAAGATTGAGAAAGATTTAAAATAATGCAACATAAAAAGTTAGGCTTAATAAAGAATGAAATCTAAATATTTTGGTACTGATGGAATAAGAGGAACTTTTAAAAAAGAAATTACTTTAGGATTATGTGAAGAAATAGGTTATGTTTTTGGCTATTACCTCTCAAATAAAAATATAAAAGATATATTAATCGGAGAAGATACAAGAGAATCTTGTAAAGAGATAAAAGAAGCTCTATCTATAGGGCTAAAGGATTTTGGAATAAATATTCATTATCTAAATATAATTCCTACCTCTTCTCTTTCATACATTCTCAAAAAAGTTAAAAATTTCTCAGGAATAATGATTACAGCTTCTCACAATCTATATGAAGACAACGGTTTAAAGTTTTTTAATCAAAAAGGTCTAAAATTTTTAAAAGAAGAGGAACTAGAATTAGAAAAGCTTTTGGAAGATTCTAAGCTTCTAAAAGAAGAAGCTAAGAAAGTAACATTAAAAGGAAAAGAAATTTTTGAAAACTCTTTTATAAATCTCTATATAGAATATATAGAAAAATCTTTTAAATTTAATAACAATTTTAAGATTTTAATTGATACAGCAAACGGCTCAACTTATAAGATAAGTGAAGATATATTTAGAAAATTTAATTTAAATATTGAAGTTATTAATAATAAGCCTAATGGTAAAAAT
>JAEWOZ010000041.1 GCA_023399505.1 Fusobacteriota bacterium
TTTGAGCTTTGCTCTTTACTTAAATAAACTCTTATCCAAATTACTTTTTTGAATTGCGTTGCTTTTGCTTGTAGCAGCTCTTTGACTTAAAGCTGCTCTACCTCTACTTATTCTTTTATTGTACCATAGTGTTTATTTTAACATAGGTTACCCCTCAGGTCAACAATTATTTTAAAATATTTTCAATTGCCTGAAAATCAAGCTTTAGAGACAATTTTTTCTCTTGGATAAATCAAAGAGTTCATTAATTTTTAAACAAATTTAATAATAAAAAGCAAGACTTTTTATTGTAGTCTTGCTTGCATAGGATTTTGGTATAAAGATAAATTTTGAAAACTATTTATAAATTGCAATAAATAATTCATTTGGTTTATAGATTGCAAATTATCTTGCAGTTCCAGAGATGTTATAATTTTTTCATTATTTCTTTCTTGTAGATAAATATAAATTTTATTTATCTCTTTTAAATTTTTCTCTAATTCTTCTTTACATTCAGAATTTAATATAAAGTTAAGATTATTTTCTCTTAAGATGCATTCTGTAAAGTACCCATGATTTATGTTTCCTGAGGTTGTTAAACATGTTTCGGCTGCTTTTAAGTATATTACTTGTTTTTGATTATAGTTTTCAGGCACTAAATTGCACCTTATTTTAAAATTATTATATTTTGCACAATCACACATTTTTTTTGTGATTTCATCCCCTGCGACACTGCATTTATCTAGTAAGTAGGTTATTTTTTTACATTTTATTTCATTAGGATCGAGTATACCAAGTTCATTACCATCTTTAAGATTTATATATTCTTTACAGGATTTGTTAAAACCATGTCCAGAGTAATAAAGTAATTTCTCAGGAAAATCTACGTTCTTAAAAAAATTTATTGAATCTTGAAGCTTAATTAAAGATTCGTTTAAGGAAAATATAACTGAAAAATTTTCCTCTTCTAACTTTTCTTTAATTTTATTAATATCATTTTTTACACTTTCATTTATAGAATCACAAAATGTAAATTTAGAGTTAACATAATTAATTATTCCTGTTTTAATGTAATAATGTTTTCTCCCTAATAAGCGTTTAAAAAGACCTGGCTTATTAACTATTTGTTGAGAATCAGGAAAATTTTCATCATAGTCATCCAAATCTTTTTCATAACTTATTTTTTCTTTCTTATTGAAGCTCACTTTATCATTTTCAAATTCAAATTTACCTATAACATATTTTTTGTTTTTATAATAGTTATTTATATAAATATCTAATAATCTTTCTTCAGTTCCATACACATCCTTTATACCAATTAATTCATTCTTTCCACCTATATTACTAAAAATACATGTTTTTATACCTAAACTTAAATTATTAAATCCACCTATCTTGACATCAATTTCATAGCTTTCTCCAGTTTGTCCTATTACTAGAGCTAATTTCTCATTATTCTTGGTTTTTAAATTTAAGTTATTAAAAGAATTTTTAGTACAATTACTTAAAATAATTAAAATTAATATTAAAAATTTCTTCACATTTCCTCCATCTTTGAAATATAAATTAAATCTACACCCGTTTATAATTTTTGTCAAAATATTATTTGTTATTAATTTAATGGTTTTTAAATAAATATTTAAAATAAAAAAGAATATATTTCTATATTCTTTATATTTTTTCTAACTTTAAAGCTCTTCTCATCTTATTTTTATATAAATCTACAGCTTCATTACTAAAAGGATCTACTCCTAAAAGCTTAGCACTTAAATAACATGATTTTTCAAAAAAGTATATTAAATAGCCTATTGAATAAGCATTAATTTCTTCTATATTAATAACTATATTTGGTACATTTCCTTCATAATGAGCATCAACAGTTGAAAGAAATGCTACTTTATTTATATCTTCTAATTTTATATTCTCTAAAGTTTCCATAAAATCTGGTAGCTTTTTAGGTAAGTAAACTTCTGAAGAGGATTTTTTTATATTAAGAGTAGTTTCAAAGAAAAATTTAGTACCATCTTGAATATATTGTCCTAGTGAATGCAAGTCTCTGCTAAAAATGACTGAGGATGGAAATATACCTTTATTATTTTTTCCTTCACTCTCTGCAAACAACTGTTTCCACCATTCGCATAAATAAGCCAAGGAAGGTTCATAAACGCTTAATATTTCCATTAACTTTCCCTCTTCGTAAAGAGTATGTCTTAACGCTGAATATATATGACAATGGTTATTTTCTGAATGATCTTCTAATTCTAAAGCAGCATCTTCAGCACCTTCTAACATCTTCTTTATGTCTATATCTGCAATAGCCAAAGGAAGAAGCCCGCTTACTGAAAGCACTGAAAACCTTCCTACAATTCCTTTTTCAAGTTCAATTAATTTGAATTTATTTTTTAGAGCAATTTCTTTTAAAGGATTCTTCTCTGAATTTTCAGTTGTAATATAAAATCTTTCGTTGTAATTATTACCATACTTCTTTTTCATCTTTTCTTCAATTAAACTTAAAGTTACTAAAATTTCTAAAGTAGATCCTGATTTGGAAACAACATTAATACAAACATCTTCTTTTTCAATTATTTTAAAAATTTTTTCTAGCTCTAGGCTACTAAAGCTAGTTCCAGCAAAATGAACTTTAGCAGAAGGATTTAAAATTTCTATGCAAGCTTTTGCTCCTAGAAAGGAGCCACCTATACCTATAACAATTAAAGCGGTACTTTTTTCTTTTATTTCATTTTTTAAATCTTCAATATATCCTAACTTCTCCTCATAATTAAAAGGTAAAGATAAAGAGGGAGGAATGTTTTCTTGAAACACTCTAACAATCTCTTCAAGATTTTTGAAATTTTTCACTAAAATTTCTTCATCTATAAATTTTAATGTTTTAGATATGTCTATATTTATCATTTTTAATCCTTCTAATTTAAATGTTTAATTTAAAACCTAAAGATAAAATTCCCATTTGATCTTTTTGGATTGTTTCTCTTATTTTGTTGAAAAGAATATTATATCTTTTACCTTCTAGATTTGTTTCATTATTATGATATTCAAAATTACTTTTTATATATTGGATATATAAGTTAAGATGTTCATATATAAAATACTCTCCTCTTACTAAAAGACATAATCTATAAGGATTATTGTTTATATTATCCTTTAGAATAAACCCTATTTTAGAGTTAAAGTCAGAATATTTTAAATTTGAAATAACAACTAGAAAAATTTCATTTCTATCATTCATTTTTCTAGAGTTAATTGATAAATCTAAATTGAGAACTTGTCCTTTTGTATTCATAAAGAATTCCCATGCTTCTAAGATATTTTCCATTGCAGGATCTAGGTTTGGAAAATTTATAATTCCTCTTAATCCTAAAACGAAATCTGTCGAAAAAGTATAGTTAGTATTTACTTTAAGCTTTCTTTTTCTATCAACACTACTAAAATTATCTTTATAATAAAGTTTCAAATTTAGAGAATCTGATAAATAGGCTAAGCAAAAATCTGCAAAATATCCTTCTAAATTTTCTTTTAAAAAAGCTGCTCCCAACCAAAAAGTATCTTTAAACAAAGGGACCTTTGTTCCTATTTCCAAAAAGTTATATTTTATATATTCAATATAATCTGAAGTGAGATATGAAGAGAGAAAAAAATAATTCAAATCAACATTAGCTAATAAATTTAAAGTGCTATCATTTAAAATACACATATCAACTATATTAGAATTTTTTATTCCTATTACTGTTGAGTAATTTACATAATCAGAATAAAAAATTTGATTAAAAGGAGATACAAAAGTATGAGAATAATTTTTCATATAAACCCCAAAATCGTTTATAGGAAAAAGCTCACCTTTAAAAACTATGTCAGGATTTTTACTAAATTCTTTATTGTAAAAAAATTTAAAATTATTTTTGCCTTTTGAAACTTTAGTAGATAAACTCCATTTAAAATTCAAATCTTTATAATTATATAGATTGCTAAAAACACTTATATCATTGGTAAGGTTAAATTTATATTCTTTTAGAAATTCTTTTATACTATTCTCCATTTCAAATTGAGTTTTTAATACTTTTTCCAATGAATCAATTCGAAATGCATTATTTTCTATTTTTTTTAATAATTCTTCTCTTAATTTATTAAATTCTTCCTTAAGTTGTACAAACTTTTTGGTATTTTCATCAATTTCTACTTTAAACTTATTTATAAAATTAGTTATTTCATAAAGCATATTCTCAATTATATTAAGATCTCCTTTAGAGACTTTGCTTTTATCAATTGATTTTAATACTCTATATAAAGTAGTTATAAAATCCCCCTTATTTAAAAGTTCTTTTTCATCTACTTGAATATTTTCAATAATTCTCCTTTGCGAAAGATTTTTGATATACTTTAGTATCTTTTTAGTCTCTTTATTTTGAGAATATAAACTAAAATTTAAAAGAAAGAAAATGATAAATTTTTTCATAATTTTTAACACCTTTTTAACAAAAACTCCTTCTTAATATTTGATACTAATGCAAATACGAAAAAGGAGAAAATAATTACACAATGGCTGGGCTGGGTGGATTCGAACCACCGCATGCGGGAGTCAAAGTCCCGTGCCTTACCGCTTGGCTACAGCCCAAATAATATAGAACATTTTACCTTATATGTTATGCATTGTCAATAATATAGGTACTTATAAAAAAATGATTTTCTTGGTAAAATATAAAATATTGATTTTTTAAATTTTAAAAGTTAAAATT
Source organism: Fusobacteriota bacterium (assembly GCA_023399505.1). Taxonomy (GTDB): domain Bacteria; phylum Fusobacteriota; class Fusobacteriia; order Bac17; family JAEWOZ01; genus JAEWOZ01. Next base: position 4,731 of record JAEWOZ010000041.1, read on the forward strand.
AAAATGTAAATAAGTAGGAGGGGTTATGAAAGAACTTAATAATAAAGAATATTATAAATACATACTCAAAATAAGAGATAAAGCCCAAGAAGATGAAAAATTTAAGAAACTCCTAGAAAAAGATTATAAAAAAGCATTATCAGGGATAATGCCTACGGAAGATTATGAGAGCTTTATAAAAATATCAAAGGAAATAGCTAATAAACTTCATACTAAAGAGCTAGAAGAAAAATACTTAGATAAAATAAATGGTGGTGTGAAAGATGTTCTTCTTTCAGAAAAACTTAATTTTTATCTAATAGACGAATTAATTAGACTATAAATTTTTTATTATTTCATCAATTTTATATTCATTATTTTTAATTAGAGGTAAAAGAACTTTTAGTAATTTTGCTGCTCTATAATAATATAAAAATTGATAAATAAAAGATGTGATAGTAAAGAATATAAGAGGGGCAATAATTCCTAATAAGATTATTGCTCCTATTACTGTTCCTAAAAAATCAGATGGTTTGCTTATCATTCTTATCTCCTTTTTAACCTTTCATTTAAATTTTCTAAAACTTTATAGATTTGTCTTTCGTTTCTGCTTAATATCCTTAAAATGATTTTTAATATTTTAGACATTCTCCAAAAGAATAAAATTGTCATTATCCATAAAATAATGGAGAAAGGATTCATTAAATAGTTATAACTATAATTATTAGCAGAAATTAAATTGTTTGATTCTATCATTTTATGCCTCTTTCTTATGGTAATTTAATATAAATATTACCATAATTTAAATAAAATATAAAAGCTTTTTAAGTTTTAATTACATTTACTAAATTACATATTAATTTGGTAATCAGGCTTTAAAATTTTTTATATTTTGAATTGGAGAAATTTAATGGATTTAAGATTTAAAAGTATAGTTATTTATGTAAAAAAACGTTAAAAAATCTATAGAATTTTATGAAAAGTCTTTTGGACTTAAGAGAGAATTTTTAGATGAGGAAGCTACGTATGCAGAAGTAGTAGGTGATACTATTTGTCTAACTTTTATAAAAGAAGACTATGTAAAAAAACATATAATAAAAAATGGTTTTCATGTTAATCATATAGAAAAAATGCCTGCTGGTTTTCACTTATCTTTTGATGGCAATGATGTAGATAAAGCTTTGAAAAAAGCTGTTGAAGAGGGTGCACATATTATTTCTAGGCCTACCTTAATGCCATCAGGACAAATC
>JAEWOZ010000083.1 GCA_023399505.1 Fusobacteriota bacterium
ATCATATAGCGATGATAGGAGATCGTAAATTATTTACTTTATTTTTAAATAACGAATGTAATATAAATTCTGTTAATAAAAAAGACGAAACACCACTATATTATGCATTAGCTCAAGAAAAAATTAATGAAGTTTTTGTTTGTTACCTATTAAATAAGGGAGCTAATTTAGGTTCAAAATCTGTTATAAATGGCAAGCCAATTTTAGATATTTTAAGTCCATTTGAAGAGATTTGTAACAGACTAGTCTATGAACCTTTAATAGAAAAGTTTTCATCTCCTTCTTCGTTTAGTTTCAATTCCTCAAAGCTTGAAATAAAAGATAAGCCAAAAGCAAGAGAGGTAATAAAAGCTATAAAATTAAAAAAGGAAGATTTTATAAATGAAATTCCTATGATTAGTTTTTTAAAAAATATTCTAATGAAAAATTTATTAGAGATAAAAATAAATTTGAATGAAAGTAATGTAAAGGGTGATTTAAGTACACTTGCTATGAGGTATTTGAATTTAAATGTATTTAACAGTATATTTGGAAGTTTTAAAGAAGGAGACTATTCTGATAATGTTTTAGCTAAAGGTATAGAAGAGTCTAAAAAGTTTTTTAATGAAACACTAACGAAGATAATCGATGCAAAACCATTTACAGATGATAGTGATTCATTAAAAGAAAATGAAAAAAGTTTTAAAGAATTTATAGCAAAAAAGAGATTAGCTAAACTAATAAATTTAATAGGATTATTAAAAGGCACTAATAAAAATGATCAAAAAATTAAAGTAGCTCTCAGCAATCTTCTGGATAATTTAGTATCTAAAAATGGTTCTTTAGAAGTTATAAGTGAAGCTTTAAGGGATATAACAGGAAAAGAAATCGAATTAAAAGAGATAATAGACGAATATCTTATAAACTTAAGATATGAACTTTTAAAAGAGGTAGTCAATGAAGAGATAAGTAAGAACAATGTCAGTCTTGAAATTGAAGGAGAGATATATGAAACAGCTTTTACACCTTACTTATTATCCCATTTAACTTTAAGTTTAAAAGATACTATCAAGTTAGATCCTATATATGAGCAACATGACGTTAAGTATAAATATGATAAGAGCTATATATCAAAAGAAATTCTAAAAAGATATGAATCAAGGATGATACATTACCTGCAAGATAAGACATTAGAAGATAAAGAATTTAGCGAAAGAATAAAGGATTATATAGGAAAAGAAATATTTAAGGGAAAACCTATATATGAAGTTGAAGATTTCATATATGATAAGGAAAATAAATTAAATGAGGAAGCTTTAAAAGCTTTATTAATCAATTTTAATTTTTTAATTCCTAAAGAACTTGGTGGTAGTTTTAATTTTAGTTTTAGTCCTAATAACGATTTCAAATTTGATACCAATTTTAAATTTAATTTTGAAAATTTAAACAATAAATTCAAATAATTCAAGAAAATTGAAGAAAAATATTTAAATAAACTTTAAATTTTTTTCTGAAAAATCTTGGAAATATTTTGATATGAAAATTATTACTTAAGTGTAGTAAAAAAAATTAAAGTAGAAGATATTAGTATTGCTACTATACTTACTTGAAATAAAATACTCTGAATTGAATGACTAATCACTTTCTTATTTAGGTTTCTTCTTAGGCCAAACATTTGTTTATAATTTTTTAAAAAATTTTAGACTTTTTTAGAACAATTTCTAAATTATATATTAGAAAGAATAAAATTCTTTTGATCAAAACAATCCCTTCTAATATATGATAAAATATTTTACTTATATATTTAAGAAAGGAGGGAAAGAAGTTATGAAAATGTCAACAACAATATCAAATTCAGATTTTAAAGATTATATAGAAAAAAGATATTATTATGTAGATAAAACTTCATTAATTGAAGAGCTATTTAATAAAGGAGATCAAGTAATACTTTTACCAAGGCCAAGAAGGTTTGGCAAAACATTGAATCTTTCAATGTTGAAATATTATTTTGATATAAATGAAAATAGCAAAGAACTATTTAAAGGTACGAAAATAGAAGAAATTAATATATATGAAAAACATCTAAACAAATATCCTACTATATTTTTAACATTCAAAGATATCAAAGGTAAAAATTATGAAGAGGATTATATAAAGATAAAGCAGGTAGTAGCTGACTTATATGAAAGATATGAATATTTATCAAAAAGCGATAAATTAAATGATAGAGATAAAAAATATTTTAACAATATTCTAAATGAAGAAGAGGCAGATTACTCTATAAGTTTAATGAGATTATCTAAATTTTTATATAAATATTATGGTAAAAAAGTAGTAATATTAATAGATGAATATGATACACCCTTAAATAAAGAGCTAGATAATGAGCATTATAAAAGTATAATTAATTTTCTTAGGGATATGATAAGTACAACTTTTAAAGGAAATGAGTACCTATTCAAAGGAGTAATAACAGGAATATTAAGAATCGCTAAAGAATCTGTCTTTTCAGGTGCTAATAACATTATGGTTAGAACTATTTTAGACGATGATTTTATTGACAAGTTTGGTTTTACTGAAGGTGAAGTTATAAAAATATTAGAGTACTACGATATAAAATACAAAATCGAGGAAGTAAGAAAATGGTACAATGGCTATACATTTGGTAAGAATGTTATTTATAATCCTTTCTCTATTGCTAGCTATGTACAGAAAAGAAAATTAGAAGCATATTGGGTAGGAACAGGGGACGATACATTAATTAGAAATCTAATAAATAAAACAGATGCAAAATTTAAAGGTAAGATAGATATACTAATTAATGGTGGTGCTATACAAGAATATATAGAAGATAACATCGTTTTTGATAAACTTAATGATCCCCAATACCTATGGAGCCTACTATTGTTTAGTGGATACTTGAAAGCTAAGCATGTAGATAGAAAGATATATGAATTAAAAATACCTAATGAAGAAGTAAAAGATGTATATAAATATACTATGATGTCTTATTTCGAAAGTATAGTAGACAATAGCAATGAAATAATAGATGCTATACTAGCTGATGATATAGATATTCTAAAAGGGGAAATAGAATCCTTAACATTAAATAAATTAAGTTATTATGATAACAGTGAAAGTTTTTATCATGGGTTGTATTATGGAGTATTATTAAGATTAGAGACAAAGGATTATGAAATAAAGTCTAATAGAGAATCAGGAGGAGGAAGGTACGATATAGCTATTATTCCAAAAGGCAATAACAGAACAGGATATATTATAGAATTTAAAGTACTAAAAGGTGAAGATAAAAACACAAAAGATCTTGATTTAATAAAGATGAAATTAAAGAAGCTAGCAGAAGATGCAATAAAGCAAATAGAAGAAAAGAAATATACAACAGAGTTAATACAAAAGGGCGTAAAGAATATAATAATATTAGGTATAGCCTTTAAAGGTAAGAATATAGATATTTTTCATAAAACCATCTCTTTATAATTTTAAATTTTAGCTATAGTATAAGATACGAGAGTACAAAATCTAAACAAAGGATTTGAAGCCTTTGTTTTTTGCATATTAAAATTTAGTTAGTAAATACAACTAATCGACTGAATATAAAATTTTACAATATATATATTTTTTGGTAAGATTTTTTTAATAGAATTAAAATATAGATAAAGGTGAATAAATGAAAATTTTAGTATTAATATTATTTTTACTAACTAACTGCGCTAAAAACAATAATATTTTAAAAAATATTTACAAAAATATAAATGAAAAATTAATTTTAGCTATAGAAGAGGGTAAATATCTTGAAGTTTCTTTTTTAATAAGAGATGGTGCTGATGTCAATTATATTAACAAAGATAATCAATCAGCTCTTGAAATAGCTATAAATAGAAAAGAACTAGAAATATTAAATTTATTATTAAAAAATGAAATTAAAATAAGTAAAGAAAAGAATATAAAAAGGATATACGAGATAGCCTTAAACAATCTTCATTTCGGAATAATAGATGAAATGTTAAAAAAAGGCTATATGTTAAAAGAAGGGGCAATAGATGACAATAAATATTTTCTATTTTTATGTTATGCATCTAATTTAGAGGAAATAGAAAAATTTGTTAAAGATAAAAAAGTAGAACCTAATTTGAGTAAAGAATCTTTAAATTTTGCTATACGTGGCGGAAATTTTAAAATAACTGAGTTTTTGATTAAAAATTATGAATTCGACGTTAACTTTAAGGATAATTCTAACAATGAGAATACATTACTCTTAGCCTGTAAGAAAGGTTATATCGAAATAGTAAAATTGCTGTTAGGACATAATTACAACATAAATATTGATAAATTATTACATAAAGCCTCTCAAGAAGGTAATATAAAATTAATCAAATTATTACTAAGCAAAGGCGCTGATATTAATAGCAAAGTTAAAAGAACAGGATTTGGAAACTTTGAAAACGAATATGAAGGTACACCATTAATGGAAGCAATCATAAATCGTCATGTGGAAGTAGCAAAATTATTGATAGAAAAAGGAGCTAATGTTAATGAAGAAAGTAATACCAAATTGACTTCCCTAATGTTAGCTTCGCGGAACGGTTATACAGAGGTAGTAAATTTATTATTAAATACAGGCGCGGATGTAAATTACAAGAATGAAAATGGTCAAACAGCATTGGAAATTGCTTTAAAAGAATATAATACTTATTTAAGAGATTATATTAGTAACAAAGGTGATGATAATTTTAGAGCATCAATCCTACCTTCTATTGAAAGATATGAAAGTATAGCGAAATTATTAATTCAAAAGGGGGCTAATGTAGATAATAAAAATAGTAATGGTTTTACCTTATTAATGTCAGCATCCAAAAAAGGAGAAGTAAAAGTAGTTAAATTTCTATTGGACGCAGAAGCTAATATTAATCACAAAGCTAATAATGGGTTGACATCATTAGCAATAGCATCTGCGAATAATAATTTAGAAGTAGTTGATTTATTAATAAAAAACCTTTGTGATATAAATATTAAGACTAACAACGGTTTCACAAGTTTAATGTTTGCAGTTCATGAAGGAAATGTTAAAATAGTCGATCTATTAATAAAAAATGGTGCTGATATAAACATCAGAGATAAATGTGGATATTCTGCTCTAGTGTATGCTTTAGGAAAAAATAATAGAGAAATAGCAAAAATTTTGTTAGAAAACTTTTGTGAGGTAGATGAAAAAATTAATTTAAATAATATCTTAGAAGAATTAATAATAGAAAAAATTAAAAATAAAGATATAGAGAATGCTTCACTTCTAATTGTTAATTACAATGATAAGATAAATTTCAATTTTAAAGATAGCCAAGAGAATAGTTTTTTACATTATGCAGCTATGGTAGGAGATTATAAATTATTTAATTTATTGTTTAAGGATAAATTAAATATAAATTCTATTAATAGAAATGGAGAAACTCCTCTTTATTGCGCTTTAAGTAAAGAAAAGATTGATGAAAATTTTATCTGCTATTTAATTAATAAAGGGGCCATTCTAGGACCTCAATCTTTTATAAATCAAAAACCAATCATAGAAATATTAAGTCCATTTGTAGGAATTTGTAAAAAACTAGTTTATGAACCTCTAGTAAAAAAATTTTTATCTACATCTTCAACATTTACATTCAACGTTAATTCTTTTAAAATTGGAATGAAAGATAAATTCAAAGAGTTAGTAAAAGCAATAAAATTGAACCAAGAAGATTTTATAAATGAGACTTCTATGACTTATTTTTTAAGAGATATTTTAATAGAAATTCCTGTAAAGATAAATTTAAATGAAGTTGATATAAAAGGAGATGTAGATTTAAACTTAAATTATTTTGATTTAATTCTTTTTGATGAAATTTTTGATAATTCCAAAAAAGAAGATTATCATGAAAGTATCTTAGCTAAAGGATTAGAAGAATCCAAAAGAGTTTTTAAGGAAAAACTTGCGAAAATAATTAATACAAAACCTGCTGTAATTGATAGTAATTTTTCTAAAAATGATGAGAATTTTAAAGAATTTATAACAAAAAAGAGATTATATAAATTGATAATGTTAATTAAGGTATTAAGAGGTACTAGTAACAATGATCAAAAAATTAAGATAATATTAAATGAGCTTCTAGATAACTTAGTATTCAGAAACGACTTATTAGAATCCATAAATGCTGCTTTAAAAAGCTTGTCTGGAAAAGAGATTGATATAAAAGAGATCATAGATGAAAATCTTATGAATTTGAGATACGAAATATTAAAAGAGGTAGTTATTGAAGAGATAAACAAAAACAATGTCAGTGTAGAAATAGATGGAGAGTTATACGAAACAGCTTTAACACCTTATCTTTTATCAAACTTAACTTTAAATATTGGTAACATTATAAAAGTAAGATCTATATATGATCGGTATAATGTTAAATATAAATATAATAAGGAGTATATAGCAAAGGAAGTTCTAGAAAGATATGAGTTAAAGATGCTAAGTTACTTACAAAGTAGAATATTAGAAGATAAAATATTTAATGATAGAATAAGAGAGTATATAGAGAAAGATGTATTTAAAGGAAGAGCTATATTAGAAGTCGAAGATTTTATATACGATAAAAAAAGCAAAATAAAAGAGGATGTTTTAAAAGCTTTGCTAATCAAATTTAAATTCTTTATCTCAAAAGACACTAGTTCTTTAGTTAATTTTGGTTTTGGTAGTACCAGCTTTAACTTTAGTTCAAATTATTCTAGCTCTTCGGTTAGTTTTGGTTTTGGTAATACTAGTTTTAAATTTGGTTTCCAAAATGATTAAACAAATTTTAAATATTTAGAGATTTTAAAATCTTCTTTATAAATAAAGAGGTAAAATTTATAATAAAGAACAACAGAAAATTTTATAATTTAAAAAAGAAAAATCTAGACTTTTAGCTAGATTTTTTTGTATTTATTAGCTTATGTGGTAAAATCTAATTAAATGTTTTAAAAAATTTAGAAGAGGGCAAAATGTGCGGAATAGTAGGATATGTAAGCAAAAATGAAGATGCTAAAGAAGTTTTATATGAATCTCTAAAAAGATTAGAATATAGAGGTTATGATTCCTCAGGTTTAGGTGTAATTAATGGAGAAGAATTTATTATAAAAAAAGCAGTTGGAAAAATAGCTAATTTAGAGCCATTGCTAGAGGATATAGGTAAATGTAGTGTAGGAGTAGGTCACACTCGTTGGGCTACACATGGCAATGTATCTTTAAAAAATGCTCACCCTCATATTTCTCAAGATATTTTAGTCGTACATAATGGAATTATAGAAAACTATAAAGAGATTAAAGATGAGCTTATAAATAGAGGTATAGAGTTTAAATCTGATACTGATACTGAAGTTATTGTTCACCTCTTGGCTTTAGAAATTGGCTCTTTATTTGAAAAGGTTAAAAGAGTATATAAAAAACTTAAAGGACTATATGCGTTTGTTGCACTTAATCTTAAAGGAGAAGTAATAGGTGTTAGAAAAGGTGCCCCTTTAATTCTAGGAGTAGGAAAAGATTTTAATATAGTTGCATCTGATTTAAATGTTTTAACACCTTATACAGATAAAGTTATTTTCTTAAATGATGGTGAAATTTTCAATTTGAATTCTTTAGAAATTATAGATGAGAATTTTAGGAAAATAGAAAAAGTTTTACAGAAGATAGACAACAATTTTAAAGTAGTTTACGACAAAGGCAACTATAAGCATTACATGCTTAAAGAGATAGAAGAACAGCCTGAGGTAGTTAGAAAAATTCTGTTATCATATCAAGATTTGAGAATATTTGAAAAGTTATCAATTTCTCCAAATTTTTTAAAAGAAGTTAAAAAAATAAAAATAATAGCTTGCGGTTCTTCATATTACTCAGGTTTAATATTTAAATATTTTTTAAATGATTTACTAGAAATAGATGTAGATGTTGTTATAGCCTCAGAGGCAAAATATTCCACTATTTTTTCAAAAAATGATCTAGTAATAGCGATTAGTCAATCAGGAGAGACAACTGATACTCTAGCTGCTTTAAGATACTCTAAAGAAAAAGGTTCTAAGATCTTATCTTTTGTAAATGTATGGGGTAGTAGCATTGCTCGAGAATCTAATGATGTTATTTACACTCATGCTGGCCCTGAAAAAGGTGTAGCTTCAACTAAATCTTTAACGGCTCAAATCTTAACTTTATATCTATTTGGATGCTATTTAGCTAAAATAGATGATAAGAGATATGAAAATATTATTGAAGAGTTAAAAAATATACCTTCAAAAATAGAAGAAGTAATAAATATAAATTTAGAAGATGCATTAAAAATACTAGATAAAGCTTCAGGTGCAATTTATATAGGAAGAGGAATTTCATATCCAGTAGCTACAGAGGGTGCTTTAAAATTAAAAGAATTAAGTTATATCTATGCCCAAGGATATGCTGCAGGTGAGTTGAAACATGGGACAATAGCGCTTATAGATAAAAATACTCCTACAATTGCTATTGTTCCTAAAGATGAGACATATGAAAAAGCTTTAAGTAATATTCAAGAAATTAAGGCTCGTGAGGGAAAAGTTATTGCTATATCATCAGAAGAAAACATAAAAGTAGATGTATTAATAAAAGTTCCAAAGATAAAAGAGGTGAAGTTATCGCCTTTACTAAATTTGGTAGTGGTTCAATTAATTTCATACTATAGTTCTAAAAATAGAGGTAATGATGTAGATATGCCTAGAAATTTGGCAAAGAGCGTTACAGTTGAATAAAAAAGAGATAGTTTTAAAACTATCTCTTTTCGTTAAAATTATTTCGTTATATCAGAAAAATTTTCAAAAAATTCTTTCATATCTAGTATTGTATAAAAACTCAAAATATTTTCTATTTTATTGCTTGAATTAGCTAAATTTTTATGAAATATTTTTTCATCTTTTCCTTTAAGAGTTTCTGTATTTCCGTTGTATATTATTCTAAAGTTATTAGAAACAGTTATCCTTTCGCCATTTATAAGATCTTTGTTTCTTACCAAAGTTAGTTTAATATCTTTAGATTCATCAGAAAAAGGTAAAATATCGTCTAAATCTTTATTTTCATGAACCTTATCATAGAAATGGAAATATACTCCTATTACTTCTGTATCTTTATCCCTTACAATAGCTTTAACAACAAAGTAATTTTCTATCTCTTTTTCTGATGTAAAAATTGCATCTTTGTCTGGAACTTTTTGGTAAGATATTTTTATTACTTCATCGTCATTGTTTTTGAATACAATTTCTTTACCTGTAATGCCTGTTTCAATAACAACTTTGTTTATTTCGTATCTTTTTCCTCCATATTCTCCATTTTCACTTTCTTCTAAATCGTCCTTATCTTCAGAAAGTATAATTCTTTTAAATTTATCATTTTCTACTTCAGCTTTTAAATGCCTCATTGAACTAAGAAATGAATTGATATTGTGATAACCTTTTACCCATTCATTATTCTTTTCATTTAATCTTTGATATATATTATTCTCTGAAATTGAAAGTACTAAATAATAATCGATAGTTCTTCCTTTTTCTGTATCTTTATAAATAGTATCAACCTTGTTTATAATTTTTTCATCATCTTTTAAGTATCTTTCTAATTTTTTAGTATAGCTTTGTGTTTTAATCTCTTCAGTTATACCTTCTTGATTGTATTTTACTTCAAGTCCACTGCTACAAGAAAATAAGAGAAATAATATTAACTTTTTCATTAGTAACCTTCTTTTAACTTTTAATATAATTTATCATTTTTTCAAAATGTATGTCAATATAATTGCTTTGTATTTTATGTTATTGAATACTATTCCAATTTATAACATATTTCATAAAAATAGATCAATTTAAGGTTGTAAATTTATTTCTTTTTTTTAGAATATATGATAATATTTTCTAACATATTGGTAAATTAAAGGAATTTTAAAATGTTAAATAAAGAATTTGAAAATATATTAAAAGAAAAAAATTTTAACTTGTTTGAAAAAGAGGCC
>JAEWOZ010000058.1 GCA_023399505.1 Fusobacteriota bacterium
TAGAAAAAGGAGCTAATGTTAATGATGAAAATAATTATGGATATGTGGCATTAGTTCTTGCTTCCGAGAAGGGCCATGTAGAAATAGTAAAATTATTGCTAGAAAAAGGAGCTAATGTTAATGCTAGAGATGGAGAAGGAAATACATCATCAATGCTTGCTTCCAAAAATGGTTATAAGGAAATAGTGGAAATACTACTTGAGAATGGTGCTGAAATAAATGCTATAAGTAACAGCAGCAAATCTTCCCTTATATATGCATCAGAAGGAGAAAAAGCAGATATATTAAAATTGTTAATAGAAAAAGGAGCTGATATTAAAAGTCAAGGATGGGGTGCTTTAGTAAAAGCTTCAAAAAACGGAAATATATATATTATGAATTTGCTAATAGAAAAAGGAGTAGATATTAACGAGGGATATGAAGGTAATATAGCTTTAATAAGTGCAGCATCAAATGGCCATCTAGAGGCAGTAAAGTTATTAATAGAAAAGGGTGCTGATATTAATTTAAAAGATAATAATGATGAGTCTGCAATTTTCCACGCTATAAAAAATAAACATACAGAGATAGTAAAATTAATTCTAGAAAAAAATATTAATGTCAATGAGAAAAATTCGAAAGGAATTACATTATTAATGCAGGCTGCTATTAGTGGAGACAAGGAAGTAGTTGAAGCTTTACTTTTAAGAGGAGCAAATATTGATGAAAAGGATGAACGTAATGAGACACCATTAATGCATGCTTCAATGAATGGTCATTTAGAGATAGTAAAATTACTCATAGAACGTGGGGGACGTATTAATGTAGAAAGTAAATGTGGTTATACACCATTCTTATACTCTGCATCAAGTGGACATTTAGAAGTTATGAATTTTTTACTAGAAAAAGGAGCAACTTATAAAAGACAGGACCATAGCTATAATGTTCTATTTTCAGTTGTATTTAATGGTTATTTAGAAGTTCTGAAATTTTTTATAAATAAATTCAAGGATTTAATAAATTTAGACCTTCAAGATGAAAGAGGAGATACTTTCCTTACAAAAGCAATTTTTAAAGGTGATATAAGAATAGTAGAGTTTCTAATAGAAAAAGGAGCAAATATAAACTTTAAAAATTTAAGAGGCAAACAAACTATTTTTTCAACTTGTTTACAAATGAGAAAATTTGAGATACTAAACTTGTTAATAGAGAAAGGAGTAAACATAACTAATTCAGATATGAATGAACTTATTGATTTAATGGAGAAGAAAGAAGAATTAATTAAAGCTCTCGTAGATAGAGATAGAGGTAAAGTAATTTACATTAAAGATCAAGATGGTAAGGTATTATTAAAATATTTGAGCGATAAGATAAAAAATTACAAAGAAAAATCAAAAAAAGATAGATGTATAGAAATAGCATATATGATAATAAAAAAGATGTCAGATGATTACATACAACTTTTTATATCATTAAACAAAGATGCTGGAACGCCTCAAGAATTAAAAGATCAAGTAAATAATCACATTGGTATGTTGTATTCTTTACAGAAATTACCTCTAGAGTTGTTTATAGAAGTTATTAAACAATTATAAAAATTATTAAAATAGAAAGAAGAAAGAAGAAAAAAATAATAAAAATGATAAAAATAATACTAATGATAATAGCACTAAGTTGTACTAAAAATATTAAGGAAATAGAAAACGTAGACAAAGGAATAAATGAGTACTTTATTAAATATTGCAAAGAAGGGAATAAAGAAAAAGTATTAGAGTTATTGAAAAATAAAGCTGACGTAAATTTTAAAGATAAAAATGGTAATACAGCTTTAATTTATGCAATGTCAAGTCATTGGGAAGAAGGAATTCAAATATTATTAGAAGCAGGAGCAGATGTCAACATTAAAAATAAATGTGGTCTGGGTCCATTGACTTGGTTTATTGACCTAGAAAACACCGACAAGGTCAATTTAATGAAAAAGTTTATAGAATATGGTGCGGACATTAATATGAAATATTCTTCTGACTGCACCTTGTTAATGAATTGTATTATTACGAATCAAATTGAAATTGTTAGAGTACTAATAGAAGCAAGAGTAAATGTTAATGATAAGGTAAAGGGGTGTAGCCCATTAATGAAAGCAATTGAAGAGGGGTGTTTGAAAATAATAGATGTCTTATTAGAAGCAGGAGCAGAATGCAGTGATGAAGAAAGAGAAGAAATAGATAAGTTAATAAAGGAGAGAAATGATATAAACTTTGTAAATGGATATGGTAATACAGCTTTATATTTAGCAGTTTCAAGCAAAGATGTAGAATTAGCAAAATCTTTGATAGAAAGAGGCGCAGATATAAACAAGAAAAACAAAAGGGGTTCAGTACTAATTATTGCGTTAGAAAACGGTTATACAGAATTAGTAAGGTTAATGATAGAAAAAGGAGCTGATATTAATGACAAAGACAAATATGGTAATACAGCTTTTGTGTTAGCTTTAGAAAATAATCATGCAGAAATAGCAAAATTATTAATAGAAAAAGGTGCTAATGTTGATGATAAAGAGATTTATACTGGTGATACAGTTTTAATGTTAGCTTTAAAAAATAATTATTTAGAAATAGCAAAGCTATTGATAGAAAACGGAGCAAATATCAACGAAAAGAATAAAAAGGGTTCTACAGCGTTAATTTATGCTTTAAAAAATGATTATATAGAATTAGCAAAACTAATGATGGAAAAAGGAGCAAATATAGATATTACAGATGAGTATGGTGAGTCAGCCTTTACATGTGTTGTAGAAAAAGATAACTTAGGAATACTTGAATTACTAGTAGAAAAAAGATGTGGTATGAAAACTCAAGGAAGTAGAGCATTTATAAAGGCATCAGAAAAAGGAAATGTATACATTATGAACTGGCTAATAAAAAAAGTGGTAAATATTAACGAAGTAAATAGAGAACTTACTGGAAAATCACCTTTAATTGGAGTAGCCCTACTAAACGCTGCGAAAAATGGACAGTTAGAAGCAGTGAAGTTATTGCTAGAAAAGGGTGCTAATGTAAATGAAAAAGATACTAGCAATAATAGTGTATTGATTCTTTCATGTAATCAGCCAAATTTCAATGAAAGTTATGAAATGATAATAAAACTGTTAATAAAAAAGGGAGCAGATGTTAATTATAAAGACAGAAAAGGTTGTACAGCTTTGAGCCATGCTTCAAGAGGAATGAACAGTAAGAATATAGTTAAAATGTTATTAGATGCTGGAGCTAATATAAACAATAAAGATCATGATGGCGATACACCTTTGATAAAAGCAAATTTGGAAATTATAAAACTTTTGATAAAAAGAGGTGCTAATATTGAGGAAACTAATCGTGGAGGTGCTACGGCTCTAATAAGGGCTTCAAGGTATACAAATCTAGATAAGATAAAAGCTTTAGTGGAATTAGGTGCCAAAATTAATTATATTAATAAATGTACTTATAGTGAATGTCAGCCTGGATCACCATTATTTGAATCATTAAAATATGAAAATTTAGAAGCATCAAAATTACTTATAGAATTAGGAGCAAGTGTTGATGGAATAAGTTTAAGTGGAGATAATGCATTAACATTCATTGCTAAAAAGATGAAAGGTTCTTCAATAGATGGAGATAAACCTATTTGTTATATGGATATAGTAAAGCTTATAATAGAGAGGGGAGCTAATATTTACAGTGAAGATAGACAAGGGAAAACATGCTTAGATTACTCATTCAAGAATGACAATGTTAAGATAATTAAGGAGTTGATAAAAGGAGGCTTGAATATTTATAAAAAGGATAGATACAGTAGAACAATGC
>JAEWOZ010000075.1 GCA_023399505.1 Fusobacteriota bacterium
AGTATGTTCTGCGTTCAACGCTGACTTTGATGGTGACCAAATGGCTGTTCATTTAGTTTTATCTCCTGAGTCTATTATGGAAGCTAAAACTTTTATGCTTTCGTCTAATAATATACTCTCACCTAAAGATGGTAAACCTACAGTATTGCCTTCAAGGGAAATGCTTATGGGCTGCTATTATATGACTAAAATAAAGAAAAATGCTAAAGGTACTGGTAAAATGTTTGCAAACACTAACCAAGCAAAAATGGCATACTTTCATAATCAAATAGAGGTAAATGCTTTAATAAATGTAAGAATTAACGGCCAAATATTTGAGACCTCACTTGGAAGAATATTATTTAATGATATAATTCCAGAAGAGATGAGAGATTATACAAAGGTTTTTGTAAATAAAGATTTTAAAGTATTATTATCAAATATGTATAAAAAGTATGGAGCTTCTACAACAGCTGAAATTATAAACGAAATCAAAGATTTTGGTTACAAATATGGTACTTTAGCTGGAATTTCTATTGGAGTAAATGACCTAGTAATTCCTAGTGTTAAGCCAAAAATGTTAGAAGAAACCTCTAGAAAAGTAGCTGAAATAGAAAAAGAATATAGAGACGGAAAAATTGTTAAAGATGAAAGGTATAGAAAAATCGTTGATCTTTGGAATGATACTACCGTTAAAATGACAAATAAGTTAATGGATGAAATTGATGAGTTTAATCCAGTTTATATGATGTCACAATCAGGAGCAAGAGGTGGTGTAACTCAAATGAGACAGCTTTCTACTATGAAAGGTCTTGTTGCTGATACACAGGGTAGAATACAAGAAGTTCCTATTATGTCTAATTTTAGAGAAGGCTTAAATGTTTTAGAATTTTTTATGTCTTCACACGGTGCCCGTAAAGGTTCTGCTGATAAAGCTCTTAGAACGGCTGACTCTGGTTATTTAACTAGAAGATTAGTTGATATAGCTCACGATGTTATAGTAAGCGAAGATGACTGTAATACAAAAGAAGGTATTGAAGTTTCAACCATCTATGATGACAGAGGCAAAGTTATTGAAACTCTTTATGAAAGAGTTTTAGGTAGAAGATTAGCAGAAGATTTCAAGGTGGATGAAAAAATTATATTAGAAAAAGATGCTTTGATTGATGATGAAAAATGGAGAGTAATTGAAGAGAAAGATACTCGAACAATAAGAATAAGATCTCCTTTAACATGCAGAGCTCATAGAGGTGTATGTAGAGCATGTTATGGAGTTGATCTGTCAACTCATAGAGATGTGATATTAGGAGAAGCAGTTGGAGTAATTGCTGCTCAATCAATTGGGGAACCAGGTACTCAATTAACCATGAGAACTTTCCATACTGGTGGTGTAACTGAAAAGAAAAGTGTTTTAACAGAAATAATAGCACCTTCAAACGGGAAAATAGGTTATAAAGATTTGGATTACATTGAGATTGAAGAACAACAAAGAAAAGTTGTCTCTAAAAATGCAAGAATTGTTATTGGGAAGAATGAGCTATATATTCCTGCAGGTACAATCTTAGCTGTTGAAGAGGGTGAACAAGTTAAAAAAGGTCACTTATTAGGTCAAATGCCTGCCTATGCTATAGAATTTATAGCAGAGTATGAAGGTATAATAGATCTAAATGGATTGTACACTAAGGAAAAAATGGACAAAAGATATAATGTTAAAGAAGTTATAGTTCTAAAATCTCATATACCTAAAGTAGACCATCCCCATGTCCTATTAAGGGATAAGAAAAAAGGTAAAATATTAACTGACTATCTAATTCCTCCAGGAGCATTTTTAATAGCAAAAGATGGAGATAAAGTTAAAAAAGGTGACGTAATTGCCAAATATCTAAAAGAAGATGAAAGATCTTCAAAAGATATTACTGGTGGTTTACCAAGAGTACAACAACTTTTTGAAACTAGAACTCCAGCTACTAAAGCAGTTATAGCTGAAAACGCTGGTATAGTTGAAGTACTTGATAAGAGAAAGAAAGGGATGAGAATTCTTTTAATAAAAGATTCTAATAGTCCTGATATGACTCAAGAATATTTAATACCTGCAGGTGAAAGAATGATTGTTACTACAGGAGATGTAGTTGAAAAAGGTTCTAAGTTAACCGAAGGTATTATACATGTAAGCAATTTATTAGCCGTTAAAGGCATAATTGCTGCTCAAGAATATCTATTAGATGCGGTACAACAAGTTTATAGAGAGCAAGGAGTAGAAATTAATGATAAACATATAGAGGTTATCATTAAACAAATGTTTAAAAAAGTAAAGATTTTAAGCAGTGGCGACTCTTTATATCTGGAAGGTGAAGTTGTTTCAAAAAGAAAAGTAGAAGATGAGAATGAAAAGTTAAAAAAAGAAGGAAAAACTTTAATATCATATGAACCAGTTATACAAGGTATTACTAAAGCTGCTATAGATACTGAAAGCTTTATATCAGCTGCTTCCTTCCAAGAAACTACAAAAGTTCTCTCATTAGCTGCTATAAAAGGTAGTATAGACAGATTAACAGGTTTAAAAGAAAATGTAATAATTGGAAGACAAATACCTGCTGGTACTGGCTTGCCTCTATATAAAGAATTATTTAAGGAGTAGCATTTATGTCGAAAACGACTATTGATAAACTATTAGAAAAAGTACCTAATCGGTATGTCCTAGCTATTGTAGCAGGCAAAAAATATAGGAAAAATTTACAGGAATGTACTGAAACTAATATTTATGTTAGTCATGATAAACTTTCTTCTAAAGTAATTAATCAATTGGGAGAGGAAGACTCTTTTGATGGATTTGATTACCTCAATCCTAAGGAAGGTATATGACTAATTTAGCTAAAAATCTCATAATTATAGGGAGCTTAATATTAATTACAGGTTTAGCATTTTACGCTTTAGAAAAAGTTCCATTTGCTGGTAAGTTAAAAGGTGATTTTTTAGTTATTAAAAAGAATTTCACTTTTTATTTTCCTTTAACAACTTTTTTAATAGTAAGTATAATTATGACAATTTTATTAAATATATTCAGAAAATAAAGAGCTTATACAAAGCTCTTTATTTGTTTTTGTTATCTAAGAAATGAGGTATCTATTTTCTCATCATTTCTCTATCTTTTTCAAAATTTTTTCTCTTGTTGCTTGAATCTTTATCAAATCTATAGGCTAAGCTATTTCTTGAAGATATTTTATCTAAATTACCTTTTCTTAAAGCTTTATTTTGAAATTTTTTATTCTTCATATTAGCATCTTTTCTATATTAAAGTAAAATTGAATATTTTTTAGAGTTTCATTTTTAATTTCCTTCTTTACTTTTTTTGTGTGCATTATAAACTTAAAATGAGTTATTTGATAGCAAAATTGAAGGAGTAAATCTAGGAATTTTTTTATTTTCACCTATATTTATAAATTTTCTGTTATCATACTCTGCAGTTAGCCTATTAATTTCACTTATATTTCTAGCATTTGGCGCAAACTTCAATCCTCCTGCTACTTTATCAAGTTCTTCAATTTCTAAAAACTCTTTTATTTTTTTCTTCACATCTATCTCCAAAAGCTTATTTCTAATATAGTTTAATTTAAAATTATAGAGAAATCAAAAAAATATTAGGATCTAATTAATACTAACTTGACTTAAAGCTGAATTTATAGGAAAATATGAGTTATAAAAATTAATGAAAGGATGAATATGAATAATAATATTTCTAAATATGGTCAACCTATATTAGCAGTGGCGTTAACACTTCTAATAAATTTCTTTGTAAGATCAAGATGGACAACATTAGGT
>JAEWOZ010000111.1 GCA_023399505.1 Fusobacteriota bacterium
GAATTTATAATTAATATTTCTAATCCTGAAACTTTAGTAGGTTTATTTATAGGCGGGATGTTAACATTTTGGTTCTCAGCCCTAACTATGACAGCAGTTGGTAAAGCTGCAATGAAAATGGTTGCAGAAGTTAGAAGACAATTTAGAGAGATAAAAGGTTTACTAGAAGGAACAGCTAGACCTGACTATGAAACATGCATAAACATCTCATCTAAAGCTTCACTTAGAGAGATGCTCTTCCCAGGATTTTTAGCTGTAATATCACCTATTGCTTTAGGAATATGGAGTCTTCAAGCTTTAGGAGGCCTATTAGTTGGTTCTCTATTAACAGGAATACTAATGGCTATTATGATGGCAAATGCTGGTGGTGCATGGGATAATGCTAAAAAACAAATAGAATCAATTAAAGGCCCAGAAGGTAAAGGATCCAATAGCCATAAAGCAGCTGTTGTAGGTGACACAATAGGAGATCCATTCAAAGATACTTCAGGTCCATCACTTAATATTTTAATAAAACTTATGTCTATAATTGCTCTAGTTTTCATACCTCTGTTTATGAAAATGAGGGTATAATTGGATAATGTAGAGAAGATTTTAAATAGTATAGATATTGTTCAAGTTATTAGTGAGCATATTCAATTAAAGAAGGTAGGTACAAATTTTAAAGGACTATGTCCTTTTCATTCTGAAAAAACACCTTCTTTTATTGTTAATCCTCAAAAAGGTATTTTTAAATGCTTTGGATGCGGAGCAGGAGGAAATTTAATAACATTCCATAAGAAATTAAATAATACCTCTTTTTCCGAAACTTTAAACCTTTTAGCTCAAAAATATAAGATTGAGCTTGAAGTTAAAAAAAAGTTTAAAAAAGAAATTTCATCTTCTAAGGTTGATATACTAAAAGAAACTGCAACTTTTTTTAAGACTAATTTATTTGACAAAAAAGGTCAAAGTGGTCTAGAATATCTATTAAAGGAAAGAAAATTTACCAAAGAATTTATATATGAGTATAACCTTGGTTTTTCTCTTAACGAATGGGATGCTTTACTAAAACATCTAATCGAAAAAGAATATAAAAAAGAAGATCTTCTTTCTTTAGGCTTAATTAAAGAAAATGGCGATAAAGTTTACGATACTTTTAGGAATAGGATAATGTTTCCTATTACAGATGCAAAGGGTCAAGTTGTAGGATTTGGAGGCAGAGCAATTGACAATGCGATGCCTAAATATTTAAATTCTTCAGAAAGTGATCTATTTCATAAAAGCAAAATTTTGTATGGTTTACTTCCATTAGAAATAAGAAAAAAAGAATATACCCTTCTAATGGAGGGATATATGGATGTTTTAGCTGCACATAGTTATGGATTTAAGAATGCTATTGCATCTTTAGGAACTTCTTTTACAGAAGAGCAAGCCTCTCTTTTAAATAAATATACTAAAAATGTTTTAATATGTTTTGATAAAGATAGTGCAGGCTTAAAAGCAACTGAAAGAGCTATTGTAATTTTAAAGAAATTTTCATTTAATATAAAAGTATTAGATCTAAAGACTTATAAGGACCCTGATGATTTTCTTAAGAATGAAGGAGCTGAAAAATTTAAAGAGTTAATAAAAAGCTCTACAGAATCTTTTGATTTTTTATACTCTACTTACTCCAAAAATCTAGATTTAAATATAGCAACTGATAAGAAAAAGCTCGTAATAAGATTTATAGATTTTTTTTCTTCACTTAATAATTTAGAATTAGAAATATATTTAGATAAACTCTCTATCTTAATAAGAATAAATAAAAATGTCCTTAAAAGCTACCTATTATCAAATAAACATAAACCATTTATCCAAAAAAATAGTGCTGAAGAGAAAAAAGAAAAGAAAATTGAACTTACAAATTTAGAAAAAGAGACTATAATAGCTATTTTAAAATTTCCTAAAATACAAGGAGACTTAGAGGAACTATATAGAAATTCTCCCAACACAGAAATGTTTAGTTATATAGTTAATAGTTTAAAAGAGAAGAATTTCGAAGAGAGAAAAGAATATATATCTGAAATGGACTTAGATATTTTAATAAAGGAATCAGAAAGAGATATTAACATTCAAGACTTTTTAGTAGAACTTGTTTACAGTTGGAAAAAAAGAATAAGAAGTGAGAATTTATTTTCAATAGAAGAAAAATTGCTATATGCAGATAGTGAGCAAAAAATGAATCTTATAAAAGAATATTACAATACTAAAAAAGAGAAGGAGGAGTCTTAATGGCTAAGAAAAAAGAGGAGAAAAAATCCTCTACCTCTAAAGCTACTATAACTAGAGTTATAGAAAAAGAAAAAGTTAAAAAAATAACTAAACCAAAAACAGAAACTAGTATTTTAGATAAGCTAAAAGATTTTGGTATTGAAGCTAATCCTGATAAAAATTTAGATTTAGATGAAATTGAACCAAAAGAGGGCATTGAGCCATCAGAATTTGAAGAACTGCCTCCTGAAGCATTTATAGATAAATTTGAGGAAGAAGAATTAGTAGAGCTAAACGAAGAGACTATAAAAGAGCTTCAAAGAGTTTATGCATTAGAGATAGACGAACCTATCAAGATGTATTTAAGAGAGATAGGTCAAATCCCTTTATTAAATGGAGAAGAAGAGATAGATTTGTCTAAAAGAGCTTCTGAAGGAGATCCAAGAGCTGTCAAGAAGTTAGTTGAATCTAATTTACGTTTAGTAGTAAGTATAGCTAAAAAGCATACTAAAAGAGGTTTAAAACTAATGGACCTCATTCAAGAAGGTAATATTGGCCTTATGAAAGCTGTTAAGAAATTTGAGTACAAAAAAGGATTTAAATTTAGTACTTACGCACATTGGTGGATAAGACAATCAATAACAAGAGCTATTGCCGATCAAGGAAGAACTATACGTATACCAGTACATATGGTTGAAACAATGAACAAGCTTAAAAAAGAGGCAAGAGCTTATGTACAAAAGAATGGTAAAGAACCTACTCCTGATGAGTTATCAAATATTTTAGGAATAAGTATTGAGAAAGTTAAATCTATACTTGAGATAAATAATGAGCCTGTATCATTAGAAACTCCAATAGGTAGTGAAGAAGAGAGTGAATTAAAAGATTTTGTAGAGGATAATAAAGCTGAAAATCCTTTTGAAGTTACGAATAAAAATATAATTAAAGAACAAATTTCTAGAATTCTTGGTACTTTAAGCGAACGAGAAGAAAAAGTACTAAAATTAAGATATGGTTTAGAAGATGGATGCACAAGAACTTTAGAAGAGGTAGGACAACTTTTCTTAGTTACTAGAGAACGTATAAGACAAATTGAAGTTAAAGCTCTTAGAAAATTAAGACATCCAAGTAGAAAGAAAAAATTAGAAAACTTAATAAAAGAGGAATAAATTTTCCTCTTTTATTTTATTCTAATTTTTAATATTATCATTGATTGAGAAATTATTTTTTAAATATTATTTGCCAAAAATTTTTTGGAATGGTAAATTTTAAAATAGATATAAATATAGTTTGGGTGAAAGAATGAAAAAATGGATAATATTAATTTTAGCTATGTCTTGCTTTAAATTTATAAAAAATTTAGAGTTGAAAAATAAAGATTTGAATGAAGATCTGTTAACAGCTATAAAAAACAATAATACAGATGAAGCTATTAAGTTGATAAAAACTTTAGATTGTAAATCATTGAATGGATCTTTTTTTAAATCAGCTTTAGATAATAAAAATACAGATATAATAAAAGAGCTTTTGGAAAAAGGAATTAAGGTAGATCAAGAGAATATAGTAAAATTATATGATCTAGCTTTGGAAGATTTTAATTATGACATAATAGATTTGGTAAAGGACGAATATAAATTAGAGGAAGGATTAATAGATAATAATAAATATTTTTTATTATTGTGCTATACATCAAACATAGAAGAAATAAAAATTTTTATAGAAAAGAATAGTATCAATCCTCAAGATATAAAAGACAAGAAAAATAGAAATGTTCTGACAATAGTGGCTGCAGCAGGTAATCTAGAACTATTGAAAATGTTTACTGAGGAATATAAGCTAGATATAAATTACGAAAACGACGAAGGTGTTACACCTTTAATTGCTTCTTGTAACTACAATAATGAAAAGCTAGTAGAATTTATTATAGATAAAGGAGCAAATATTAATGCTAAAAGTGAAGATGGTTGTGCAGCACTAATGATGGCTTGTGAGAAAGGTCATGTAGAAATAGTTAAATTACTAACGGAAAATGATTCTGATATTAATGATAAAGAAAAGGACGGTTGTACAGCACTAATGATGGCTTGTGAGAAAGGTCATGTAGAAATAGTTAAATTACTAATAGAAAATGATTCTGATATTAATAGTAGAAGTGAAGGTGGTTGGACAGCACTAATGCTAGCGTGTCAAAATGGCCATACGGAAGTAGTAGAGTTTTTATTAGAAAAAGG
>JAEWOZ010000099.1 GCA_023399505.1 Fusobacteriota bacterium
GTTTTGGACCTGGAAATGTTTTGAGATCCTCAGAAAAAAACTTTACAAAATCAGCGCCAGAAAAATTTAATAGAGTTACTTTTAGAGATGTTGCCGGCTTAGAAGAGGCAAAGGAAGATTTAAAAGAGATAGTTGAATTTTTGCAAAATCCCTATAAATTTGCTCAATTAGGAGCTAAAACACCTAAAGGAGTTTTACTTTTAGGAAGACCTGGTACAGGAAAGACTCTTTTAGCTAGAGCAGTAGCAGGAGAAGCAAAAGTCCCTTTCCATTACCATTCAGGTGCAGCATTTGTAGAAATGTTTGTTGGTATGGGTGCAGCTAGAGTTAGAGATCTATTTAGAAAAGCTAAGCAAACTGCTCCATGTATAGTTTTCATTGATGAAATAGACGCTGTAGCTAAACAAAGAAATGCAGCAGCTTTCGGAGGCGGTAATGATGAAAGAGAACAAACTTTAAATCAATTATTAATTGAAATGGATGGTTTTGAAAGTACTTATAACATCATAGTTATGGCCGCAACTAATAGACCTGATGTATTAGATAAAGCTCTAACAAGACCCGGAAGATTTGATAGACAAGTAGTTATAGATGCTCCAAGTTTGGAAGAGCGTGAAGCTATATTGAAAGTTCATGTAAAAAATAAACCTCTAGATGTAGATGTAAACTTAAAGACAATTGCTAAAAAAACTTCAGGTTTTGTAGGAGCAGATTTAGAAAATATTTTAAATGAGGCTGCTATTTTAGCTGCTAGACATAATAGAAAAACTATAATAAATCATGATCTAGAAGAAGCTGTAGAAAGAGTTATTGCAGGCCCTCAGAGAAAAAGCAGATTGATGAGTGATAAGGAAAAGAAAATTGTAGCTTACCACGAATCAGGTCATGCTTTAGTTGCACATCTATTACCTAATACTGATCCTTTACATAAAATTTCTATTATTCCAAGAGGATATGGCGCATTAGGTTATACTTTACAGTTGCCTGATGAAGATAAATATTTAGTTTCAAAAGATGAATTTAATAAAGAGATAAAAATATTAATGGGTGGAAGAGCAGCAGAAGAACTTATATTTGGTGAGATAACATCAGGCGCTGCTAATGATATTAAGAGAGCAACTGAAATAGCTAAAAATATGATTACTAAATACGGCATGTCAGATGCATTTGGTCCTAGAGCCTTAGGAAAAGAAGAAGGAAGCTTAATGCTCGGAAGAGATCTTGGGCATGTAGCTGATTATAGTAATCAAACAGCTCTAAGAATTGATGAAGAAATTTCAAAAACTATAAATGATGCCTATAGTCAAGTAAAAGAATTGCTAAAGACTAACTTAACCAAATTGGAATTGTTGACAAAAGAACTATTAAGCAAAGAAATTCTTTACGGAAATGAAGTAATAGAATTATTAAAAGATTAACATTATATAAAAGTTTTCACTAAGGAAACTTTTTATTTTTTTAAAGTATTATAATTTTAAGAAGAAGTTTAAAGCATATAATTAAAATTTGGATTTTTTATAAAAAGAATTATACTTTAAATGTATTATATTAAATAAGAGGAGATCACATGGTAGGAAAAATCAGAAAAGCTATTAATTCAATTGTTTTGCTTATTCAACCCTTAACTATGGGCTACTTATCTACATTAGTTAGCGATTATCTTACTTCTACTAAGAATTCATTTCAATCTTCAGAAGTGTATTTAAAGCTAAAATCTTTATATAGCTTTACGCCACAACCTTATTTATTTGGAATAGTATGGCCTATTTTATTTATTTTAATGGGTTTAGCAATATGGAGAATTTATAGAAAATATGAAAACAGAGAACATAGAAAGGATAGCTTAATTCTAAATCAAGTTCAAATATTTTTGTCCTTTTTATGGTCACCACTTTATCTATATAATGTTTCGTATGCATTTGCTTTAATTTTGTTTTTGAATGTTTCAGTATGGATTCTATTATATTTTTACTACAAGACAGATAAAACATCTTTTATATTGATGCTACCTTACACATTTTGGTTGCTATTCGCTACTTTGCTTAATTATTTAAGTATATAGAATACAAAAGAGGTCCTTTTGAAAGGGCCTCTTTTATTATATTAAAAATTAAAAAGTTGCATTTTATAAAAACTAAACTATAATTAATTTATAAGGAGAGCTTATGAAACAAACATTTAAAAGAAAAAGAAAAATTTTTAATTTTCCTAGTATAGCTAATTTTTTAATAGCACAACCTTTACTAACATGGGCATTATCAATTTTTATTTCGAATAGAGAAGTAAGCCACACAAATTCAGTTATTGATTCTAAAGCCTATTTGCAATTAAAATCATTACATAAATTTATACCTTCACCATACCTATTTAGTTTAGTATGGATATTCCTTTTCATTTCAGTTGGCTATGCAGCTTTTATAATTTTCAAGAAAGAGCCACATACTTTAAATAGGACCGAAAGCCTAGTATTTAATCAATTACAGCTCCTATTATCATTTATATGGCCTATAATATACTTTTATTACGGAAGTCCTCTATATGCATTAATAGCTATTTTACTATTAGATATATCAATTTGGGGATTAATATATTTCTATTATAAAGTAGATAAAACAGCTGCATTTTTATTAATACCCTATTCTTTATGGGTGTTTTTTACTACATATCTCATCTACTTAACCCTTTAAATTATTGGAATATTCTATTGACAAAATAAGTCATATATAATACAATAAACAAGTATGCCACCTTAGCTCAGTTGGCCAGAGCAACTGATTTGTAATCAGTCGGTCATCCGTTCGAATCGGATAGGTGGCTCCATGGTGAGATACCCAAGCGGCCAAAGGGAACAGACTGTAAATCTGTCGGCATCTGCCTTCGAAGGTTCGAATCCTTCTCTCACCACCATGTGCCTATATAGCTCAGGCGGCAGAGCACTTCCTTGGTAAGGAAGAGG
>JAEWOZ010000137.1 GCA_023399505.1 Fusobacteriota bacterium
AGATTATATTCTCTACTCTTTTCATCTAAATTATTAAGATAATTAATTTCCTTATTTCCGAAAATATGAATTGAGTTATTAATTTCTCTTGAATAATTCATTAGGTAGCCTGTTAATTCTAATCCAGGATAATGTATTTCGGCAAGTAATATCTCTTTCTCCAAAGATTCTTCGCCTGCTAATACTTTAAGTGAAAGAGCTTCAACAATATCTTTTATTTTAATTACCTTTTCCAATTAAACCTCTATTTATTAACTATTGTAGCTAATACACCGTTTATAAATTTTGCTGAACTCTCTTCTCCGTATATTTTCGCAAGTTCAACAGCTTCATTTATGGCTATTTTCTCGCCTATATCTTTTCTATGCTTAATTTCGTAAATTGATAAAATTAAGATTGCTTTTTCAATATTCCCTATTCTATTTAAATCCCAAATTTTGAGATTTTCTGATATAGTATTATTTATTTCAACAGAAAAGTCCCCAATTTCTTTAGAATATGTTTTTAAGAAATTAATATCTTTAACTTCTTCAAATTCTCTATTTTCTAAAACCTCTAGGGGACTTACCTCTTTTACAATCGACTCAAAAATTACTTTAAATATTTCTTCCCTATCATTTCTTCTTGACATATTAATCCTGTCTATTATGATTATTGGAGTTTGTCCAATTATTCATATTGTTTCTTTTATTTTTATACATATAAAATGGAATAATTGTAAATAGGAGAATAATTGTTGTTTTAAAAATTCCAAACCTTACTAATAAAAGCCCAAATATAAAACCTACTACACTATATGCTAACGCTTCTCTGTTTCTTTTCATCTCTTTGAAAAAACTTGTCATGTTACTGCTCACTTTCTTCTTTTAAAGAAGAGGAATTAGGAAGATTTTTTTCACTTTCAATTGAAAATTTCACTCCATCTATAAACACATTAACTATATCTACTTTAATTCCTATTAAATCTTGTATATCTTTTTTTACATTTTCTTGAATTTGAACTGCAACATCATGAATCCTATATCCATGCTTAACTATAATATTTATATCTATCCTAGCACCTGAGTCACCTAAATTTATATTCACGCCCTTAGAAAAGTTTTTCTTTCCAAGCATTTCAGTTATATCTTCAACAACACTTCCACTCATAGAATGAACTCCTTCTACTCGTAAAGTAGCAGCGCCTGCTATAGTTGATATTACTTCATCAGTAATTTTTATATCTCCAATTTGTTGCGACATAGGTCCTTCTTTCGTTATTTAAATATTAAAAAATTGCTCAAAAACTTTAGAAATATTAGCTTTAAGATTTAAGGAATTTTATCATATTTTCAGGGAATTCGCAAATAAATAAAAAGAGCTTTTTAAGCCCGTTTATTTAATAAATTTCCAAAAATCAATAATTTTTCTCTTTAAAATTAAGTACTCATTTTATATTAATAAAAGGAATAAGTTGTATTAATATAAAGAGATAATATTAGCAAATAACTCCTTTGGAAGTGTATTAAGTTTGTGTAATAAATCAATGTAATTTTTTATCTCATTTTTAAAAGACTGTTCTATATTTTCATTCTTGTTTAGAGAAGTAAATAGTTGTATACAATCATCTTTAATTTTTTTAATTAATATATAGGCTATCTCTATACTATCATTTCTTTTTTTGTCTTCTATGTTTCTTATATTATCAGATAAACGTAATAATTCTGTATTACTACTATTAGTTTTATAATTAATATTTGCTCCTTTTTCTATTAATAGCTTAACTGTATCTATATAACCACCAGATGAAGCATATATTAATGATGTCTCCCTCCATTTATCTTTACAATTAACGTCGGCCCCTTTTTCTATTAGCAACTTTACTACTTCTTTACGCCCTTCTCGCGAAGCATAAATTAATGCTGTTCTTTCATAAATATCTTTATGATTAATATTAGCGTTACTTTCTATCAATAATCTTACTATCTCTGTATGACCATATTTCGAAGCTACCATTAATGCCGTCAATCGAAGCTCGGTTTTAAAATTGACATCAGCTCCTTTTTCTATTAATAATTTTACTATATCCACATAATTATTCAATGAAGCTGACGTTAATGCTGTCCTTCCATTCCTATCTCTATGATCAACATCAGCTCCCTGATTTAATAGATCTATTACTTTGTCCTTATTGCCTTCAATAGCCGCGAGGATTAGATCATTATCTATACCTTTATTTATATTACTTAATGTATTAATGCTTTTAATGCAACTGTTACTTATTACCATTATTACTATAATTATTATTTTCATTCTTACTCCTTATTATTATTTATTAATGTTAACAAAAATTAGTGTTAATTTTTTATAGATAGTATATTAATTTGTTACCTAATATTACCCTTTTTTCCTTAAATTAATAAAAGAGATAATATTAAAAAAGAGCTCAGGAGGAAGATTCTTAAGATTATGCAATAAATTAATATGATTCTTTATCTCATCTTTAATATACTGCTCTATATTTCCATCTTTATTTAAAGAAGTCGCTAATTGTATATAATCATCTTTCATTTTTTTAATTAATATATGAGCTATTTTTATATAGTCATTTCTTTTTTCATTTTTTATATCTTTTATTCTATTACATACAATTTCTAAAGCTGTATTACCATTACTATCTTTAGCATTGATATCTGCTCCTTCTTTTAATAATAATTCTACTATATCTATATAACCATTCTGTAAAGCTAACATTAGTGCCGAATCACTACATTCATATTCATCAATATTAGCTCCTTCTTCTATCAATAATCTTACTATCTCTTTACAACCGTGTTTCGAAGCTATCTTTAAGGCTGTATCACCTTGCGAATCTTTAATATTAACTTCTGCTCCTTTTTCCAGTAGTAATTTCACTACCTCTGTATGACCATTCTGTGAAGCATACATTAATGCTGTATCACCCCATTCATTATCTCTATAGTTAATATTAGCTCCTTCTTCTATAAGTAGTCTTACTATTTCTGTATTACCACACTTTGAAGCTACCATTAATACTGTTTCTCCGTATGCAGCTTTACAGTTAACATTAGCACCTGTTTTTATTAACAAGTTTACTACATCTACATAACCTTTTTCTACAGCTTTAATTAATACTGTATACCCATCCTTATCTCTATCATTAACATTAGCGTTGTTTTCCAATAATAATTTTACTATATCTATATGCCCTTTCTGGGATGCATGCATCAGTGCAGTCATTTCATTATCATCTTTATGATTAATATTAACTCCCTTACTTAATAGAATTATTACTTCGTCTTTGCTGCCTTCAACGGCTGCGCTGATTAAGTTATCATTTATATCTTTATTTATTATACTTAATGTATTAATATTCTTGACACAACTATTGCTTATTACCATTACCATAATTATTATTATATTCATTCTTATTCCTTTATTTTATTATGCTTATTAATCTTGATAAACATAAATAGTGTTAATTTTTATATATAATATGCTAATTAAAAATTTATTAGCTAACATTAACCTATTTCTTTTAGACCAAAAAAGAGACAATACTAATAAATAGCTCAGAAGGAAGATTATAAAGATTACGCAATAAATTAATATAATTCTTTATATCATCTTTAAAAGACTGTTCTATATTTTCATCCTTGTTTAGAGAAACAAATAATTGTATATAATCTTCAGTCATCTTTTTTATTATTAGATAAGCTATATCTATAAGATTATCTTTTTTAAATTTTTCATTGCAAGTTTTTAACTTCTTAACTAAATTCACTAAAAATAGCCTATCGTACTTATCTTTTTCGTAAATATTAGCATTATTTTCTATTAATAAATTTACTATTCCTAGACTTTCAATTTTTAAAGCTATCATCAATGCATTTTTCTTATTTTTGCTTTTTTCATGAATATTGGCGCCCTTTTCTAAAAGCAACTTTACTACATCAATATAACCATTTTCGCAGGCTGTCATAAGGGCTGTTAAGCCACTAGTTTCCTTATTATTGATATTAGCACCTTTTTCTATCAATAAACTTACTATATCTATATGGCCATTTTGTGAGGCTATCATTAATGGTGTCCAGCTGTAATTATTTGCGCCATTAATATTAGCATTATTTTCTATTAATAAATTTACTATTTCCATATGACCATTTTGAGATGCAAATAGTAAAGCTGTCCAGCCTCTATTACTTCTATCATTAACATCAGCTCCTTTTTCTATTAATATTCTTACTATTTCTTTATGTCCGTTCTCAGATGCATATATTAATGCCGTATGTCCTTTATTATCTTTATCATTAATATCATCTTCTCTTTCTATTAACGACTTCATCATTTCAATATGACCCTTTTGAGATATAAGCATTAAAGCTGTTAATCCATCGTTGCTTTTCTCATAAGTATTAGCACCTTTTTGTATTAGTAACTTTACTACATCAATATAACTATTTTTTAAAGCTAACATCATTGATG
>JAEWOZ010000008.1 GCA_023399505.1 Fusobacteriota bacterium
GTTATAAGTAAAACTTTATCATGCTCTTTTATATCTATTTTTTTTCTCTCTTCTTCTCTATTTATTTTATAAAAATCTTCTCTGATAGTCAGGGGTGTTAAAATATAATTTTCTTTCATTTTAGGAAATGGAAAGCTTAAGAAAACTTTCTTAGCAAAAAATTGAAAAATTTTATTTGCTAAACCCATTTTTAAATTCTGCTCATGTAAATAGATATTTTTTCTTAATATTAATGAAGATAATAAGGTTGGAACAGATATATAACTCCCAAACCCTATTATTTTATTTATATTTCTTCCCTTTATAATTTTAAAAGTCTTAAAAACGGCTTTTGTTAATTTATAAATAGATGAGAAATTTCTTTTATAGCTTAAATTTAAACTTATTAATTCAAATTCTTCTTTAGGAATTAATTTTTCTTCGAGTCTATTAGCACTCCCTATAAAAATTACCTCTTTACCCCGATTCTTTAGAGCTCTACCCACTTCTAAAGCTGGATTAATATGACCACCTGTTCCTCCAGCAGCAATTATGAACTTTTCCATTTTTAATCAGCACTCTTCAATATATTTATTAAAATTCCCATAAAAACCATATTCATTATTATAGAACCTCCACCGTGGCTTATAAAAGGAAGAGGAATACCTGTTGCAGGAATTAAGCCCATTGCAACTGCAATATTTATTATTGCTTGATAGGTTATAGATAGAGTGAACCCTAAAGCTAAATATCTTCCAAATAAATTATCAGCATTAATTGAAGCTTTAAAGCCTATGAAAAGTATTAATAAATAACATAATAAAATAAAAGCAGAAAAGATTAAACCACCCTCTTCAGATATAACTGAAAAGATAAAATCTGTATGAGCTTCTGGTAAATAAGCATACTTTTGTAAACTATTACCTATATTACATCCTAATAAACCACCTTTTCCGATTCCTATAAGAGATTGTTTTAATTGATAATTATACTCATTTGAAAAAGAGTTTAAAAAATAATTTATTCTCTTAAATCTTCCACTTTTAATTATAAAAACAGAGAGTAAAGGTATTGAAGTTAAAAACAGAAATAAAAAGTAAAAGAGTCCTACTTGTGCAAGGTAAAGCATACTCATTCCGGTAAGTGCTATTTGAAAAGCAGTTCCTAAATCTTCAATCATTATAGGTAATATATGAATCCCTATTATTACTAATGAAGGTAATAATACTTTAAAGTTTTTCCACTCTTTTTCATGAGCTTTTTCTAAAAATGAACTTAAAAATATAATTAGAGAAAATTTAACAATTTCAGAAGGATTTAAATTAAAAAAACCTATCTTAAGCCATCTTCTAGCACCATTAATTTTCATTCCTATCCCAGGAACTAAAACAGCTAGAGACAAAGAGAGCGCTAATAAAAATAGAAAATTTTTGTATTTTTTATAAACATTGTAATTTATCTTGCTAAATATAAACATAGATAAAAAACCTAAAGAGTAAAAAATAGTTTGTCTCTTAAGAAAGAAATAGTCTTTTTTAAATAGAGATAGAGATTTAATTGAACTAGAGCTATAAACAAAAATAAGGCTAAAAAAAGCCAATGAAATCAGAGTTAAAATAAGTAAAAAAGATAAATCAGATCTTTTAGACATTTTTGAACCTTTCAATTATTTTTCTTTTAAATTCTTTTCCTCTATGTTCAAATGAATCAAATTGATCAAAGCTTGCAGAGGCAGGAGAAAATAGAACTATTTTTTTGGAAAATAATATTTTATCTAGTGTATTAATTGCATTATCAAGATTGTAACATTTGAAAATTTTCTCTTCTACACATTTTTTTCTGAATAGGTCGTATAGCTTATCAGTAAGCTCACCTATTAGTAGTACACTATCTATTTTACTAGAAATTTTAGATACAAAGCTCTCTAAGTCCAAATGTTTATCTTTACCTCCGCATATTAATATAGGAGATTCTTCAAAAGATTCTAAAACTGCTTGAGTAGCTTCAATGTTAGTAGCTTTTGAATCATTCAAAAATAGACCTCTAGAGTTATCTAAGAATTTTTCAACTCTATGCTCTAATCTAGGAAAATTATAAACAACTTCTTGCAAAATTTTATTATCTATATTTAATATTTTAGAGACCCCTACTACAATCATAAAATTCGAAATGAATTGTTTAAAAGCTATATCTAACTTAGTAGTATCTAAAATCTTTTCGTCTTTAAAATATATAAAGTTATCTTTCAATGAAATATCTGCCTCTTTATTTAAAGAAAAAGTTAATTTATGAGCATTTGAATTAACATATCTAGATTTTAAATAAGCAAGATCACTATTTATTAAATGATGAGCTTTAGTAGAGGTATTTCTAAATATTTTTAGTTTTTCATTGTAATAATCTTCAGGAGTTTTGTATCTTTCCATATGATCTGGCGATAAAGTTGTTATAGCAGATATTAAAGGCTTTAAACTTTCAGTATTTTCTAATTGTTGCGAACTAACTTCCAATACTAAATAATCATATTTACGGTTCTCTACAACAATTTGCGTAAAAGGAATCCATTCATTTCCAGCACTTGCAGCTGAAAAACCTGCTCTACTCAATAATTGAGTAATCATAGAAACAGTAGATGTCTTTCCATTTGTGCCTGTTACTGCAATAATATTCCCCTTGTAATATAGATTAGCTAGCTCTATCTCACTAATTACACGCATACCCATTCTTTTAGCTATTTGAATAAGAGGGTTACTAGGCAATATGCCAGGACTTACAACCATAAATGCATGATCTTCCAATACACCTATAGCTAATTCCTTATGTAAACCTTTTTTATCATCTACAATCGTAACATTATAACCTTTGGAACGGAGAAGTTTTTCAGACCACTGACCACTTTCACCATAACCATAAACCATAACTTTTGACATCAATCCTCCAGATTATTACAATAACAATAAAAAATTAATTTTATATATTACTAGTGCTTAAACAAACCTCTGTATTTATTTATGAAGCTTTCATTTCTCAAAGATGAAGTATGTACTAAAATATCATATAGTTGATTTTCTATATTTATAATTTCTTTCAATGCACGACATAAATCATTATTATTATTTGTATTATTGATTGCTTTATTTATATGACTTATTAATTTTTCTTTTCTGTTTATTATATCTAATAATTTATTATATCCTTCATTTTCACTTAAGCATATATAATCATCACATTGAATATTTAGCACATTTAAATAATCACTTTCATTGTTATTAAAACTAGATTTGTCTTTTAAACTAATACAATTTATCATAAAGTTGTGATTATTAAAATACTTCATCACATCTACTAAATTTTCTAGATATTCACATATATAACTATAAGATACAAATAAATTATTACTAATAGAGTTATGTTTAAATAAGAATACGGTAGAGTTACTATCATTAGCTATCTTTTCCCCTAATATTATTCCATAACATTCTTTTATATTATTTACATATGTTTCCATTATATCTTTATTTTCAATATCATCTTGCTCATTATCTTTTTTTGCATCATTAGGTGATATAAACATTTTATTTACAATATAATTCTTATACTTATTATACAGGTTAGAGATATATTTTATTATGACTAGCTTGTAATGAAACCTGTTGCTAGTTTCCGTATTATCATTTAATGTAAATATTTCTTTTATAATATTATTTTTATAATTATATTTATCATATAATTCAAATACGCATCTCACTGCTTTATCTATACTCATATTTAATTTCTCTACTATTAACTCATTATATAATTCATCTAACATAACTCTAGAAATTTTTATTTTCGCTCCACCCATATCTATTGCTTTATTATAATATTCTATTGCGTTACTTATACTAGGTTCTAATTGCCCTTCTACTCCATAATGATATAATAATCCTAAATTTTTTGCTGCTTTAGGATTACCTATATCCATAGCTCTATTATAATATTCTATTGCTTTATCTATATTAGGCTCCAATTGCCCTTCTACTCCATAGTGATATAATACTCCTAAATTATTTGCTGCGCTAGGATTACCTATATCCATAGCTCTATTATAATATTCTATTGCCTTGCTTATATTAGGTGCTAGTTGCCCTTCTACTCCATAGTGATATAATAATCCTAAATTATATGCTGCGTTAGTATTACCCATATCTATTGCTTTGTTGCAACACTCTATTGCTTTAGCTGCATCAGGCTCTAATTCTCCTTTTACTCCAGTGCAATATAATAATCCTAAATTATATGCTGCATCGGTATTACCCATATCTATTGCTTTATTATAACATTCTATTGCCCTACTTATATTAGGTTCTAGTTGCCCTTCTACTCCATAATAATATAATGTTCCTAAATTATTTGCTGCTTTAGCATTACCTATATCTATAGCTTTACTATAATATTCTACTGCCTTGCTTATATTAGGCTCCAATTGCCCTTCTATTCCATAATGATATAATAATCCTAAATTAAATGCTGAGCTAAAATCGCCTCTATCTATAGCTTTATTAAAATACTCTATTGCTTTACTTGCATTAGAGTTTAATTCTCCTTTTATACCTTGGTGATATAATCCTCCTAAAATCTTAAAACAATTGTTACTATTTAAATAATCTATAAGCTTATTTAGATTTTTTAATAAATATATTTTAGAACTTAGTTCCTTATTATTAGGATATTCCTTAAATAAACATACATATAAAAATAGAGCTTTATTATCTCCTTCTTCTGCTTTTTCTATTATATAAGATATTATATTTTTATCTAATTTATCTACATTATTGAAGTAATACTCTACATCATTTTTGTACTTATTATTATATATAAAATTGTTTTTCGTGCATGCTGTTATACTAATAAAAATCATTATTATTATTCTCATTTTTTAAATTTTTCCTTATTTTATTTTTTCCTCTAAAATATAATCTGAAGCTCTATTCAATCATTAAATAGAAACAATATTAGGAATATTAAGTAATAGCTTTTTAAAATTCTTATTCCCTTTTTGTAAACCTTTTTTATCATCTACAATCGTAACATTATAACCTTTGGAACGGAGAAGTTTTTCAGACCACTGACCACTTTCACCATAACCATAAACC
>JAEWOZ010000043.1 GCA_023399505.1 Fusobacteriota bacterium
CTTTTGATGTTACTATCAAATCTTAATATAAGAAAGGATCAAATTCAAATTTGGAAAGAATTGATTGAAATTTTAATAAAACGAGGTGCAAAAGTAAATTTACCATGTCTTAATTCAAATTACTTGAACTCTACAGCTCTTTATTTTGTTCTACTCTCTCATGTTGAAATGGCAGAATTTTTAATAAATATGGGTGCAGAGATAAATATAAATACGAAAGACTTAAAGGTAAAAAAGGATGGTAAATATAACTTTAATCTTAATCCTTTAGAATATGCGATATTTATCAAAAGTTGCGATATGGTCGAACTTTTAATAAAAAAAGGTGCCTCTACAGCTTGCTTGAAATTTTCTGATGTTCTATATGATGTTAGTTTATACAAAAGAATGTGTGATCTGTTATTTCCTCATATCAAAGGTAAATTAAATTTCAGTAAAAATATTATAAATAGTAAAGAGCCGCTTTTATATGATACATTGATGAAACTTCGAAACCTTCCTATAATCGCTAAAGAAAATTTATCTACCATAGAAAAGATGATTAAAGATTTTAAAGAAAATGTAAACTATGAACCTAACAATGGTTTAGGTCAAAATTGCTTATTTTTGGCTATTAACACTAAATGTTCAGAATTAGTGGAATTACTATTGAAGAATGGAGCCAAAGCTACTAGAAAAGATACTTTTGATAATATTTATACAGAAGCAATATTTCGCAAAAATCCAGAAATATTAAAATTATTATTAGATTATAATATTAGAATTAATTTTAGAACGGACGATCCTTTAATACCTCTCCCTTTAAATTTAGCTGTTAAATTAGGTAGTAGAGAGATGGCAAAAGCTTTGCTTGAAGATAAAAAACTACCCTATGATAAGCTAAAATTAATATCAGACATAATTTTAGGAAGTGAAGCTTTAGATTTAAGTGATGTTTACGATAAAGATATAATAAATAAATATCCTACTGAAAATTTAATACATATTACAGCTTTAGTAGGTAGCCATAAAAACTTAAGATTTTTAATTAACGAAGGTTATTCACCATTTTTAAAAACTGATAAAGAGATAAAATTTGAGAATATAAATTACAACTTTTTTAAAGAGAGAGAACAAAATTCTAAAATTAATTTCTTAAATTTTCATCATATCAGAAAAGGACAAAGTGCTTTAGATATAGTTATGAAAAAACAAGATTTAAAAGCCTTTTCAATAATTATGGAATTTTATAAAGAGCAAAACTTAGAGAAGGATGTAAAAGAGTTTATAGAGAATAATTATATATTCGGGAACAAGACATTACTAGTTAATATTGAAAAGGGATATTATGGCATAGTTAAAGTTTTCTTAGATAACCAAAACTTTAGCTCCTTACTATTAGACATAAATTATGTAGACGAAGATAATAATACCTTATTAGACTATTTACTAGAAAATGAAAATAATGAAAGCAAAGGTTTATTAATCTTATTAAAAGAAAAAGATGCTTTAAGAGCAAAAGAAGTTAAAGAGAGAATAAGAATAGAGGAAGAAGAAAATTCTTTAATAAATAACATAGTTAAAGGTAATAAAGCAAAAATACTAGAAATTGTAGCAAATAATAAATTTGAAGTTATTAAAGCAGATGATAACAATATTACACCTTTAAATGCTTGTGTTATTAATAACAGACTGGATATATTAAAACTTATAATAAAAATTTTAAAAGAAATAAATAAGTTAAGTAATAATATAGATAGAGTTGATATAGAAAATAAGACAGCTTTAAGTCATGCTATAGACTCTAGGAATTATGAAATAATTAAAATATTATTAGAAAGTGGATCTAATGTAAATTTCAAATACTGTCGTAGATATTCTTACGTCACAGGGTTAGCTTTTGATAATTCAAATGAAAGTAGAGAGATAATTAAAATTCTACATGATAACAACATTGTGCTAAGTAGCAATGATATTAAGTTTTTATTCAAAAAGAAAAATAGTGTGAATCCTTATCTATTAAAACTTTTTGAATCTCAATTAAAAAAGTATGAAAGTTTATACTCTTTTAAAATTGAAGTAAATAAAAAAGTTAGCAAAATTGAAAAAATTTTAATAGATAAAGGGGCTTTAAAGTTTTTAGAGAACATTTCTAAAGAAAATTTAAATAAATTAAATAGTGAATTGAAAAAGTGCCTAAAAGGAGAAAACTTTTCAGATAGTAGAGATCTATCTAACTATAAACCTAAATTTGGTGAAATAAGATTAATAAATAACATGAGTAGTGATAGAATTTTCTATATAAAAAAAGGAAATTATTTAGTAATTTTAGATATATATTTAAACAAAAGAAAGAGGCTTCTACCAAACTATATATACGATAAAGCATTTGAAAAATGCAAATTATATAAAATGTTAATAAATAAGAATAATATAGAAATACTAGAAAGTTGCACTGAATCTATGAATGTTTAATGAAAGATATAGAATTTAAAGAGAAAATTCTAAAAAATTTCAAAATATTTAACTAGTTATAATAATGAGATTATTGTAATGATAGAAACAAGAACAGTTTAAGAGATAGAACGATATTAATGATATACCTTTCATCTTCGCATTATCCGATTTTTATATAATCTACTAACTTCTTGAAACTGTCATTACTGTTCTAATAAAGAAAATATAAAATTTTTATCAAAAACTTTGGACTTTTTAAAAGAACTTTCTAAATTAATATTAGAAATTCAAAAAGTCATTTCTTATG
Organism: Fusobacteriota bacterium; assembly: GCA_023399505.1. Taxonomy (GTDB): domain Bacteria; phylum Fusobacteriota; class Fusobacteriia; order Bac17; family JAEWOZ01; genus JAEWOZ01. Next base: position 2,744 of record JAEWOZ010000043.1, read on the forward strand.
ATAGAATATTTTACTTATATATTTAGAAAGGAGGAAAGAGATTATGAAAATGATAGAATTAAGCAATTCAGATTTTAAATTATTTATAAAAGAAAACAAATATTATATTGATAAAACTTTATTAATAGAAGAACTTTTCAACAAAGGGAGCCAAGTAACACTTCTACCAAGACCAAGAAGGTTTGGAAAAACCCTTAATCTTTCTATGTTAAAGTATTACTTTGAAATGGGAAAAGATAATGGAAATATATTTAAAGGTTTAAATATAGAAAAGTCTAAAATATTTGAGGAGCATTTAAACAAATACCCTACTATATTTTTGACACTTAAGGAAGTTAAAGGAAATTCCTGGAATAATATATATGGTTTAATTAAAATAAATATAGCAGATTTATATAGTGATCACAAATACCTATTGAACAGTGATAAGTTAGAGCTGTATGAAAAAAATTAATCAGTAAAATAATAGAAAGAGAAGCAGAAGAAGTAGATTATCAATATAGCTTATATAAACTTTCTGAATATTTATACAGGCATTATGGCAAAGAAGTAGTTGTGTTGTTAGATGAGTATGATACGCCTGCTAATAATGTGTATAGTGATGATACCTATAATAGTATAATGAACTTCATGAGAGTATTTATAGGAAGTGCATTTAAAGGAAATAAGTATTTGTTTAAAGGAGTAATAACAGGTATATTAAGAATATCTAAAGAATCTATATTCTCTGGTGCTAATAACATTATGGTGAGAACTATTTTAGACGACGATTTCAGTGATAAGTTTGGCTTTACTGAAGAGGAAGTTATAAAAACATTAGAGTACTACGAAATAAAAGGCAAAATCCAAGAAGTAAGAAAATGGTACAATGGCTATACATTTGGTAACAATATTATATATAACCCTTTCTCTATTGCTAGTTATGTTCAAAAGAAATCCTTAGAAGCATATTGGGTAGGAACAGGAGATGACACATTAATTAGAAAT
>JAEWOZ010000140.1 GCA_023399505.1 Fusobacteriota bacterium
TGTATCATCTCCTGTTCCTACCCAATATCCTTCTAAAGATTTTTTTTGAATATAACTAGCAATGGAGAATGGATTGTAGATAACATTAGTACCAAAAGTGTAGCCATTGTACCATTTTCTTATCTCTACTATTTTAGAACCTAAGCCATAATACTTCAAAGTCGATAATATTTCTTTGTCAGTAAAGCCAAATTTATCACTAAAGTCATCATCTAAAATAGTTCTAACCATAATGTTGTTAGCACCTGAAAACATAGACTCTTTGGCTATTCTTAGTATTCCTGTTATAACTCCCTTATATAAATATTCGTTTCCTTTAAATGCGCTTCCTATGAATACTCTCATAAAGTTCATTATATTATCATAACTTTCTTTATCATATATTTCATTCACTATAGTATCATATTCATCTAATAATATTACTACCTTTTTCCCATAGTGTATTTGAAGATACTCTGATAAATTATATAGACTTAGAGAATAATCACTTTCATCTAATTGTTTCCTTATAATTTTATTTATCGTCTCTTTATCATAATCGTCTAATTTGTCACTTTTTAATAAATAATTATGGTTTTTATATAATTTAGAAATAGAGCTTTTAATTAAGCTGTATATCTTATTCCAAGATTTTCCTTTAACGTTTTTTAGTGTTAGAAATATTACAGGGTATTTATTTAAATGTTGCTCAAATATATCGCTCTTTTCTATTTTTGATCCTTTAAATAAATATTTGTTATCTTCGTTTATATCAAAGTAATATTTTAACATTGAAAGATTTAAAGTTTTACCAAACCTTCTTGGTCTTGTTAATAGTGTTACTTGATCTCCTTTATCAAAAAGTTCCTCTATTAACAAAGTTTTATCTACATAATAGTATTTATTTTGTATATAATCTTTAAAATCTGAGTTTGATATTGTTGTTGACATTTTCATAATCTCTTTCCTCCTCTCTTAAATATATAATTTAAAATATTTTATCATATATTAACATATTAAAAAGGACTGTTTTATTGAAAGATCTACTCTTCCAATATATAATTTAGAAATTTTTTTGAAAAAGTTTAAAAATTTTTTTAAACTAATAAAGCAATATTTGAATCCAATGCAGAAACTCAAATATACAAAGAATTAAGTCATTAAATACATAAATAATGCTAATATAAATTTTTAAAAATATATTTTTATGATATTGCAATCAAAGAATAATTTATTGAATAAATCTTTTGTCTCTAAAGTCACTACTAGTTGAATATTTACATTTGAAATTGTCTCCTATTTATCATCTTAATTAATTTTTAAATAATTTTGTCTTAAAGAACTTTTATATATACCAAGCTTCTTTTTATTTTGTCTCTCTTATGATATAATTTTTTTCAATATCAAGTTTTAATTTAAAGTGAGAAAAATGGAAAAAGAAAAGAAAAATTATTCTAAAACACTAAATTTACCTGAAACCTCTTTTAGCATGAAAGCAAATCTTTCTCAAAAAGAAAAGGAGATATTAGAGTTTTGGGAAAAGAATGAAGTATATGAAAGAAGTAATGAAAGAGAAAAAGAATTTGTCTTTCATGATGGCCCTCCATATGCTAATGGTGAAATCCATATAGGAACAGCCTTAAATAAAATCTTAAAAGATACTTTTTTGAAATATAAAAGATTAAGGGGATATAAAGCAAAATTTATTCCAGGCTGGGATACACATGGATTACCTATAGAATTGAAAATAGTAGATAGATTAGATCATTCTCAAGATGAAATAAGTGTAAGAAAGAAATGTAGAAACTATGCATTATCTCAAATAGAAAAACAAAAAAAGGATTTCAAAGCATTGGGTGTTCTTGCAGATTGGGAAAATCATTATATGACTTTGGATAAAAATTTCATTTCTAATCAAATGAAAATGTTCTCCGAATTTGTTAAAAAGGGTTATGTTTTTTATGGCTTAAAGCCAGTTTATTGGTCAGTGGGCTGCGAAACTGCCTTAGCGGAAGCAGAAATTGAATATAAAGAAAAAGAATCTTTTTCTATTTATGTTAAATTTAAACTAATTGATAATAAGAAATTCAAGTATGAAAATGTTAATATAGTTATTTGGACTACGACTCCATGGACTTTACCCGCTAATGTAGGAATAGCAGTTAATCCTAACTTAGATTATTCACTAATTGAAGTTAATAAAGAGTTTTTAATAATTGCTTCAGATTTAGTAGAAAATTTTGTTAAAGAACTTTCGACAAAAGATTATAAAGAGTTAGAAAAATTTAAAGGAACTGATTTAGAATTTCTAAAAGCTGAGCATCCTTTTATTGATAGAGATTCTTTAATAATATTAGGAGATCATGTTACTTTAGATGCAGGAACAGGCTGTGTTCATACAGCACCTGGTCATGGACAAGAAGATTATATAGTAGGAAAAAAGTACAATTTACCTATTTTATGCCCTATAGATGAAAGAGGCATTTTCACAAAGGAAGCTGGAAAATTTGCTAATCTTTTTTATGAAGATGCTAATCTAAAAATAATAGAAGAGTTAGAAAAGAATAATAGATTATTGAAAGCATCTAAAATAACACACTCTTATCCATTTTGTTGGCGTTCTAAAACTCCTATCATATTTAGAGCAACTAGACAATGCTTTATAGATATTGAAAAGAGTGATTTGAGAGATAAATGTTTAGAAGCTCTAAAGCAAGTGGAATTTATACCAGCCTCTAGTTCCAATAGAATGAATTCTATGTTAAAAAATAGACCTGACTGGTGTATATCTAGACAAAGAATATGGGGTGTACCTATTCCAGTAATTTTTAATAAAGAGACTAATGAACCTTTATTAAGAGAAGATATAGTATTAAAGATAGCAGAAATTGTTAAAGAAAAAGATCTTTACTATTATTTAGAAACTCCTTTAAGCGAATTATTAAAAGATTTAAATATAGATAGTGAAAAATATTATAAAGGTAAAGATATAATGGATGTATGGCTAGATTCAGGAGTTGTCCATTATGCAGCTTATCAAGGAAAAAAAGCTGATTTTTATCTTGAAGGGACTGATCAGCATAGAGCTTGGTTTCAAGTATCTTTAATTACATCAATAGCTCATAAGAATGAGACTCCTTACAAAAAATTAATAACTCATGGATTTGTTGTAGATGGCAATGGTTTAAAAATGAGTAAATCTTTAGGAAATACTATTTCACCTCAAGAGATAATAAAAGAGAGTGGTGCAGATATCCTAAGACTATGGGTTGCTTCTGTTGATTGTGTTACAGATGTTAAAATTTCTAAAGAAATTATTAATCAAATAATTGATAATTATAGAAAGATAAGAAATACTATAAGATTCGCTTTAGGCAATTTATATGATTTTGAATTGAAAAATATAGTTAAATATGAAGATCTTTTAGAAGTAGATAAAGTAGCAATGGGAAGATTAAAAATTTTAAATAATTCATTGCTTGAAGCTTATGATAATTTTGAACTAGAAAAAGTTTATTATAAAATGATTAATTTTATCTCAACTGAGATGAGCTCTTTCTATTTCGATATACTAAAAGATAGATTATATACTTCAGATAAAGATTCTTTTGAAAGAAGATCAGGACAAACGGTTCTATTAAATATTTTAATTAATGTAACAAAATTACTTTCACCTATTCTTTCCTTTACTATGGAAGAAATATGGCAACACTTGAAAGAAAAAAGATGGGTTGAGGAGAATTCAATTCTTGAAACTTCGCTTGAAATTTTAACAGATTTAAAAGATAAAGAAACCGAATGGATTCTACTAAATAATTTAAAAAATTCTGCAAATAAATTATTAGAAAAAGCTAGAAGTGAAAAGTTAATAAATAGTTCTTTAGAAGCGATTGTAAAGTTGTATACAGAAGATCAAAATCTTAAAAAATTAATTTCATCTTATAACCTAGAAGAATTGTTCATTGTTTCAAAAGTTGAACATTCAGAGATTAATGAAGAATTTGTAGAAAGTGAAATAAAAAATTTAAAAATAAAAATTGAAAAATATAATGCTCATAAATGTTTACGTTGTTGGAAGTATTATAAAAATCTAGAAAATGAGGATTTATGCAAAAAATGTTTAAAAATAGTACAAAATCAAATTTAAGTTTTATATTCATAATTAGCATTATAGTAGCTGTTTTAGACCAAGTTTCAAAATATCTAGTAAATAAAAATATGAAATTAGAGGAAACTATTCCTGTAATAAAAAACTTTTTTCATATAACCTATGTTCAAAATAAGGGAGTAGTTTTTGGATTATTCTATGGACAAACTTCAGTTTTCAGTATAGTAACTTTTGCTGGTTTAGCTATAGTAATAGGACTAGTGTTTTACATAATTAAAAATTTAGATAAACTTACATTTATTCAAAAATTATCTTATGGCCTTATTTTAGGAGGAGCTATAGGTAATTCAATTGATAGAGTAATTTATGGATATGTAATAGATTTTATAGATTTTAGAGGTCTATGGTATTACATTTTCAATATTGCTGATACTTTTATAAATATTGGTATAGGCTTACTATTATTAGAAAGCTTTTTTACCAAAAAGGATACACAACATGACAGTAGAGGAAATAATTAAGACTTTAGAAGAACATTGGATTTCAAATGGATGCCTAAAAGGTTATCCATATGATGTAGAAAAAGGGGCAGGTACTTCTAATCCCTCTACTTTTCTTATGGCATTAGGGCCTAAAAAGTGGAGTGTAGCTCATTTAGAGATGTGTAGAAGACCTCAAGATGGTAGATATGCAGAAAATCCTAATAGAGTATATAAACATCATCAATTTCAGGTATTTATAAAACCTTTTCCTGTTAACATAGAACAGCTCTATTTGGAAAGCTTAAAGAAACTAGGTCTTGATCCTAAAGAAAATGATATAAAGTTCTTAGAAGATAACTGGGCACAACCAACTTTAGGAGCATGGGGTTTAGGTTCTGAAGTACAATTAAATGGTATGGAAATAACTCAATTTACCTATTTTCAACAGGTAGGGAACATAGATGTTGATCTAATACCTGTTGAAATAGCTTACGGGATTGAACGATTATCAATGTATGTACAAAATGTAGAAAATGTATATGATCTAAAATGGAATGATAATTTAACTTATGGAGATATGTTTAAAGAATCTGAGTATCAATTTTCAAAATATAATTTTGAGGTAGCTAATTTTGAAAATTATGTTAAATTAATTTCAATATATTTAGAAGAAGCTCAAAGTTGTCTCAAAAATCATTTGCCTTTACCGGCATATGATTATGTATTAAAAGCAAGTCATGCGTTTAATATTTTAGATTCAACTAAAAAAATAAGTGCAAATGAAAGACAGAGATATATTTTAGAAATAAGTAAGGTTGCTAAAAGTATCTTTCATAAGGAGGAAAAATAAATGTTGTTAATATTGTTGTTGCTACTATCGAGCTGTTCATCTCCAGATTTTATGATATTTAAACAAAAAATTGAATTTAAAGGAAAAATAAATAAAGAATATGCATACAAGGTTGCATCTTATGCAGCAAATAAATTGGAATTTATGCTAGTTAAAGATGAACCTTACAAAACCTTAAGTTTAATAAAGAATATTAAAAACAAAGTAGAAGATGATTATAAAGTCAAAGCTAATGAAAAATTAGAAAATTCTAAACAACTAATTTTAATTTTAGGAGTATCTGATGAAGGCTATATTATTAAACCTATTATTAAAAAAGATCTCATTTCTATAAACAGAATAGGAAGAGGAAAAGAATTTAAAGATATAACAGACGATGAGATAACTTCAAGTGAAGTAAAATTCGATCTTGTAAAAGAAGATACAGACGAAGAAAAAGAAATTTTGAATTTAATAGAGACTATGACAGACATTTTAAAGATAAAAAAAGATGTTCAAAAATTAAAAGAGAGTGAATTAAGAGAAGAAGAAAAGAGAGTAATACCACTTCCTGAAGGAGAATAAAATGAATTGTCTTTTAGAAATTGGAGTAGAAAATTTTCCTGCCCAATATTTAAGCGAAACATTAACAAATTTAGAAGAAGCTCTGAAAAAAGTTCTCATTGAACAGAGAGTTTCTTTTTCTAATTTGGAAGTTTTAGGAACATCTAAAAGAGTTGTTATAAAATTTAGAATATTGAAAGATTTTCAAGAAGATACAAATCTTGAGATTTTAGGTCCAAATGTTAATATTGCATTAGATAAAAATGGTAACTTCAATGATGTTGCAAAGTCATTTAGTGAATCAAAAGGTTATAGTATTGAAAATTTAAGAATTAAAGATACTCCAAAAGGAAAATATATATATATTTCCAAGATAATTAAAGGGGAAAAGGTAGAAGAAATTTTACCTCTAGTATTTGAAAAGGCAATACTTTCTTTAGAATTTAATAAAACTATGATGTGGAATTCATTTCCTTTTATAAGGCCAATAAACTGGCTTCTCTCTTTTATTGACGATAAAGTATTAAATTTTAAATTAGGAAATGTTTACTCTAGTAATTTTACATATGCTAATAAATCTGTTTCTTTAGAAAAATTTGAAATAAAATCATACGAAGATTATTTTCAAAAAATAGAAAAGTTAGGAATAATTTTATCATTTGAAGAGAGAAATAACAAAATAATTAAATTTTTAGAAAATATAGGTTCAAAAAGAATTAATAGTGAAATAATTGATAGAAATGTTAATGTATGCGAATTTCCTTATCCCATAATTTGTAAATTTGATGAAGATTTTTTAGTTTTACCTTCAGAAATAATAGTGAGGACTCTAGAAGAACACCAAAACGCAATCCCTATTTTTAAAAACAATAAATTAAGTAACAAATTTGTTGTAATAAGAGATGGTTTAAATGAGAATGAAAATATAAAAAGAGGAAATGAGAGAGTAGTTAAAGCCCGATTAACTGATGCTCAATTTTTCTATCAAGAAGATATTAAGCATCCTCTAGAATATTATAATAAATTTTTAGATATAATATTGTTTCAAAAAGACTTAGGAAATATGAAGCAAAAAGTAGAAAGGATTGTTAACCTTTCAAATAATTTAGCTTCTCAATTTGAGCTAGATAGAAATTCTCTTTTAAAAGCAGCAGAACTTTGTAAAGCTGATTTAGCTACAAACTTAATAAAAGAAAAAGAATATAAAATTTTAAAAGGTTATATAGGTATGAACTATGCCTCTAAGTATGGAGAAAAAGTTTCAAAACTAATTTTTGAACATTATTTGCCAAGATTTAAAGATGATTTAACGCCTTCAACTATAGAAAGTGCTTTATTATCTATTATAGATAAAACAGATAACATAGTAGGTATTTCTATACTGAATTCTTTACCTACAGGCGCTAAAGATCCATTTTATATTAGAAGAGAAGCTATAGGTTTAGTTGAAGTAATATTAAAATTTAATTTGAATATATCATTAATTGAAATTTTTGAAAAATCTTTTAATGAATATATAAAACAGAATCTAACTACTAAAAACTTTAATGATATTTCAGAAAACTTAGAAAAATTTATAAAAAACAGGATAGAGAGCCATTTCATAGAAGCTTATCCTAAAAACTTAGTAAATAGCGTAATAAACAATTTTGATAATATAAAAGATTTAAATAATAGATTAGAAATCTTAATTAAATATTATGGAGATGAAAACTTTAAAAATATAGTTGAAGTTGCTAGAAGAGTAAGGAATATAACTAAAAGTTTTACCTCTATAAGCATAAGTAAAGAATTATTAAAAGAAGATGAAGAAAAAGCTTTATATAATGAGATTTTAGATTTAGAAAACATAACTAAAAATAAAAACTATGAGCAAATATTGAACAAAATTTTAAGCTTAAAAGAACCCTTAAATAAATTTTTTGATAATGTTATAGTAAATGTAGAAGAAGAAAAAATTAAGAATAATAGATTGTCCTTATTAAAAACACTAGATAATCTGGTAAATTTTATAGCTGATATAAGTTTATGTTAATAAAAATTTTACTCTGGCTATTTTTAAGTTACAAGAATATAATGAAATGACGCTTTATTTGAGAAAATATGCTGAAGATATTATTAAGCTTATATTTTATAAGTTGCTCAAATAACCAGAATAATAAAAAACAAGAAATTAAAAAAGATAAAAAAGACTTTGAAAACATATCTTATAAAATTAAAGAAGTAGCAGATATTATTTCAAGTGAAAATATAGATATTATAAAGCAAACCTTTAATAGTCAGAACGTAAATGTTAAAGAGAAAGATAGCTGGAGTAATATCCCTTTATATATTGCTATATCAAATAGTAATAGAGAAATAGTAAAATTTTTATTAAGTATAAAAGGAATAGGTGTAAATGCAAGGGTATATAATAATAAAATAACTCTTTTATCTACTGCAATAAAATATTTCAAAAATGACAATACTGAAGATAGATTAGAAATTATAAAGCTTTTGGTTAAAAATGGAGCTATTATATACTATCCTAAAGAAAAGAATGAGATTATGCAACCTCTATATTATGCATTAGATTCTAAAATAAATGAGAATGGAACATACGAAAGTAATTTTGATCTTTTAGAAATTTTATTAAACGAGCCTATAAACTTTATTAGAAAATGACTATGAAACTGGTATTGTTATTACATTTATGAATTTAATTGAAGAAATGTATAGCTATAATAATTTTAGTTCTACTTATGTCTAATTAACTAATGAAGAAGAAAAGAGATTAGATAAAATATTAATGTTATTTTTAAATAAAATTTCTAAAGATGATAAAAATTCAGCAGCAATTAAATCAAGAATAGTATTTTTTAAAAGAGCTTCTTTATTAAATTATTTAGTTGATAAAAAAATAGCCATTCCTTCTGGTTACATAGAT
>JAEWOZ010000047.1 GCA_023399505.1 Fusobacteriota bacterium
CAACGAAGTTATTATACCTTCTAAAGAGGGCTATAATTTTGGAAAATTATTCTATTTTGAGAATAAATTATTTTTTGATGCCTCTAAAAATAATCAAAAAAACTCATACATATATGAATATGATATGGAGACAAAAAACCTAAAAAGGATAGCTAAAGGTGAGGAGCCTTATGTTGATAAGAAAAATATATATTATGTATCTGATGCAGCTGGTATAAATAATATATTTAGAATTAATAGAAAAACTCTAGAAATTGAACAGATAACAAACGTTAAAATAAATGCATCTGATCCAGTATTTTTAGATAACAAGCTTTATTACCTAAATACATCATCTTCAGATAATCATGAATTAAAATGTCTAGATAAAAAAGAATTTTTAGGAAAACAGTTAGGTAAAGATTCTTTAAAGGGTATAACTTATAAAACTAAGCCTAATATTTTGTTTAAAGAAGAGGATTATAGAAAAAAGTTTGATTTTATATTATTTCCTCTATTTGTGAGCTATACAAAAGGAACTTCTCTTTATAATGAATTTAGTTTGAATATACCTATATTTGATGATTTAAGAAAAAATATTATTATGTTAAGAGGGGGAATAAAACTAAAAACTAGTGAACATATGGATGGATTTAAGTTGTTTCCTAATTTTTCCTTAACTTATAATTATATTCAAATATTTAGTGCGAGTATAAGATACGGTAAGACGGAAATTAACTTATTAAAAACGAATATTTCAAAAGAGATTGATGAAGGATTAAGTACAAATATAAGTTTAAACTTACCAATTTATCTACCAACTATTTCATCCTATTTAAATACCTCTACTTCTTTTGACTTTGATTTCAAAGGTCATATTTACTTTAGTTTATTAGAAGTTTTGAAAAGAAATAATTTTTCATCTGGGTTTGTAATATATCCACGGTTTTTAAATATTTATAATTCTTTAGATTTCGATTTTAGAGCTGAATGCTTCTTATCTACTAAATATTTTGATATTTTTTATAGATTTTCGTCTTATAAATATTGCATACTTCCTTTAAAAGCTTACTCTCAAAACAATCCACTAAATTTTCCAGATGAAAAAACATTTGTATTAATTCCAAAAATTAATTACGAAATTGAAATTTTGAAAGGTACAGAAGGAGGAATTATAGGTCTAAAATCTATAGATTTGAATTTAAGATCATATATTCCTTTAAGTTACCATGAAGATGTTGCCGACAATATTATAGGACTATACAATTTTATTATTAATCCTGAAATTAAAATTAACACATACTTATGGTACTACCTGCCAATATCACTAATTGGAGGTTTAAATATTCCAATTTACAAAAGTGATAAATATAAGCAAGATCAGGATAATCTATTCATAATTGGAAATGAATTAACTAAGGACTCTATTTTTTATTTTGGTTTTGGATTTCATACAAATTAAGGAGAAATAATGCTCTCATTAATAAAGTTTTATTACAAATTTATTAAAAAGCAAAAACTTATATTTTCTTTTGCTTTTTTAGTCATATTAGCAAGTTGGCTTTTAGAGCTTATTGTCTCTCCATATATGTACAAAATTTTTGTTGATAGAATAACTATAGCAGAAAAGAATCCAACTTTAATTTATCTTTTTTTACCATTAGGATTAATTTTTGCTTCCAAGGTTTTAGGCAATATATTAGATAGAGCATACGATCTTTCATGGACTATATTTATATCAAAGTTAAAAAAAGATATGAGAGACTATCTTTTCGTTTATATTCAAGATCATTCTTACAATTTTTTCAGTAATAATATGAGTGCATCTATTTCTCAAAGAATACTAGATGTAACTGATCAAGCTGAAGATATTATAAGTGTATTTTTACCAATGTTCTTTCCACTGCTAGTAAGTATGATTATAACTATATTTTTAACTGCAAAAACAAGTTACCTTTTAAGCATGCTCTTTGTTTTGTGGTTCATAACTATTATAATTTTAAGTATGATCTTTAGCCCTAGAGGTTTAGAAGCATCTAAAAAAGCTTCAAAATCTTTCTCCAAATTAGCAGGTGCGATAAACGATTCTATAAGTAATTATATTAATATTAAGATTTTCAGCTCCCCTTTAAAGGAAAAGAAATATTTAGATGAATTTAGTGAAGACTATTTGAAAAGAGAGAGAGAAGCTTTAACAAAGACATTTAAAATTAAAGCTATATTGAATATTAATAGCTCACTCTACTTTGTATTCTTCTTTTTATTACTCATGTACCTTTATACTAAAGGAAAGGTAACAATTGGCGATTTTATGCTTGTTTTTAATCTTTATAGCAGCTTTGATTCATCTATAAGTTGGTTAAGTCTTTCTATAGCTAAGGGTGTAAGAGATGTTGGCATTTCCAAGGGGCATTTGAATTTTTTACTTCAACCATACAATATAGTTAATTCTCCAAATGCAAAAGAGTTAGAGATAATAAAAGGTACAATTAATTATAAAAATGTGGTTTTCTCTCACGGAAATTTTACTCTTTTTAGAAATCTTAACATAAATGTAGAACCTAGACATAGAATAGGTATAGTAGGAGCATCAGGAGCAGGCAAAACAACTTTTATAAAGTTGTTAATGAGATTTTACGATTTGAATGAAGGAACAATAGAGATAGATGGTCAAAATATAAAAGATCTTACTCAAGAATCATTGAGGAAAAATATATCATATGTAACACAAGAACCTATGTTATTTAACAGATCTGTATTAGATAACATAAGATATGCTAAAGAAGATGCAACAATAGAAGAGATAAAAGAGGCAGCAAGGAAGGCAAATTGTGACTTCATAGAAGAGCTAGAAGAAGGATATGAGACAATAGTAGGAGAAAGAGGCTCAAAGTTATCAGGAGGACAGAAGCAGAGGATAGCAATAGCAAGAGCAATACTAAAGAATGCACCTATATTGATACTAGATGAAGCAACAAGTGCATTAGATTCAGAGACAGAGATGATGATACAGAAGAGTTTAGAGAGGTTGATGGAGAATAAGACAGTGATAGCAATAGCACACAGGTTATCGACAATATCATCATTAGATAGGTTAATAGTGTTAAGTGAAGGAAAGATAATAGAAGATGGAACACATAGCGAGCTGTTAGAAAGGAAAGGATACTATTATAGATTATGGAACATGCAAACTAATGGATTCCTTCCTGAAAATTTAGAAGAGACAAAATAATTAGGATAGGTGAAAACTAAAAATGGAAAATAGAAAATATATTGATCATCAAGATAATTTAGGATATACAGCATTAATGTATGCTTCCATAAACGGTCATGTAGAGATAGCAAAGCTTTTACTAGAAAATGGAGCTGATCCTACCATAAAAAATAATGATGGAAAAACTGCTCTGATTTTAGCTTTTGAAAATAATCATATAGAGATAGTAAATCTTATAGAAGAATTTGAAAAGGAATTTAATCCTAGAATAATAAATTAGAATTTAGTAATCTTTTATTTAAAGAGATTACTTTTTTTTTATTTATTTTAAATTTTTTGGACTTTTTGAAAACAATTTCTAAATTAGTATAGTAAACAAAAGGTCCTTTCTTTATAAATATGATAAAATATTTTAATCATAAAATTTAAAGAGAGGAGGAAAGGTAAATGAGAAAAATGACAGAAACATCAAATTCAGATTTTAAGGCTTTTATAGTTGAAAACAAATATTATGTAGATAAAACTTTATTAATAGAAGAACTGCTAGGGGATAAACCTCAAGTTTTATTATTTCCAAGACCAAGAAGATTTGGTAAAACTCTTAATCTTTCAATGTTAAAGTATTATTTTGATATAGAAGAAGATAATAAGGAGCTATTTAAAGGATTAAATATAGAGAAGAGTAATTTATATGAAAAGCATTTAAATAAATATCCTACTATATATTTAACATTAAAAGAGGTTAAAGGATCATCATGGGATAACATATATGGTGATTTTAAATTTGCTATCTCTAGGTTGTATAAAGAACATAAATACTTATTAAACAGTGAAAAGTTAGACGTTTATGATAAAAAATTAATAGATGAAATAATAAAAGAAGAAGCTTCTATACAAGAATATAAAAATAGTTTGAACTTACTAGCAGAGTATCTATATAAACATTATGAAAAGAAAGTAGTAATATTATTAGATGAGTATGATACGTCCATGAATGCTTTTTATGATAAAGATACATACGATAATATAGCAGGATTTTTAAGAACATTTATAGGGAGCTCATTTAAGGATAATAGATATCTATTTAAAGGAGTAATAACTGGAATATTAAAAATAGCTAGAGAATCTATATTCTCTGGAGCGAATAACATAACGGTATATAATATGCTTGATAGAGATTTCAGCGACAAATTTGGATTTACTGAAATAGAAGTTACAAAAATATTAGAATATTACGGAATTAAAGATAACTTAGGAGAGATAAGAAGTTGGTATAATGGCTATACATTTGGTAATAGTATTATCTATAATCCTTTTTCTATAAATAATTTTATAATTAAAAGAGAATTAAAAAGTTATTGGGTAAATACAAGTGATAATTTGCTAATAAAAGATCTAATAATGAGCTCAGATGTTAGTATAAAAAGAAAGTTAGAAGAATTAATAGAAGGTAATATCATAGAAGAGGAAATAGAAGAAAATATTGTATTTAGTCAGTTAAACAATCCTAAATATTTATGGAGCTTGTTATTATTTAGTGGATATTTAAAAGCTAGTAAGAGTATAGACAATAAATTTCTATTGTCTATACCAAACAGAGAGATAAAAAGTTTATATAATAATATAATAAAAGAATATTTTAGTAATATAATCCCTAATTTATCTAGTATTATGGACAAAATATCATTATCAATAATGAATAATGATATAGAAAAGTTTGGCGAAGAAATAAGGAATCTACTAATAACTAAATTAAGCTCGCATGATGTAGGGAAGAATAAAGAAGCTGTATATCATGTAATAATATTTTTATCATTATTAAGGTTAGAATATAATAGTTATGAAGTAAGATCTAATAAAGAATCAGGAGATGGAAGATATGACATAGTTGTAATACCTAAAAATAATAGCAAAATAGGATATGTAACAGAGATAAAATTAGCTAAGATAAGGGAAAATTTAGAGAAAAAAGCACAAAAAGCAATAAGTCAGATAGAAGAGAAAAAATATGAAAGTGAATTAAAAGAAAGAGGAATAAAAAATATAATAGCTATAGTGGTAGCGTTTAAAGGCAAAAAAGTATATGTTATTCATAAAAATTTATAGTGGTAATATAATTTTAAATATTAATAAAAAAACAAAATTTATTTGCAATCTATAAAATATCAAATTATACTTATAATGAGCACTTAAAAGGGAACACTAGGTGCTCCATAGTTGTCCATGACTATGCTTAGAGAAGGTAACATAATTTGTGTTGTAGCAAATTTACCTTCTCCAAGAAAATTATTTATAAAAGTAATTTATAAATATTGCTTCATTAATTTTAAAAACCTTATTAATTAGTGAAATATTATACTATTATAATATTTCAATTACTCTTATAGAAAGCTAAGTTCTTTATGGACTTGGCTTTATTTTTGTCCATGATTTATTTTAAATAATAAAAATGGTAAGAATATCCTAAATTTAAAAAACTATCTTTATACATTGAAATAGATAGTCATAGAAATATAATCTTCAATAATGGAAAGCTTAATTTTATAAAATGCTTTTTTATTATAGATTCTTTGACACTATTCATCTTAATTGATAGAATATAATTTACTATTAATATAAAAAGAAAGAAGGTACGAGCATGATTAGATTTATGAATCAACCTTTCTCAAACGAAGAAATAGAAGCAGTATTAGATCAAGATGTAAGAGATTGGTTTAAAAATAAGTATAAAGATTTTAGCCCACCTCAAAAATATTCTGTAAAGTTAATACATGAAAACAAAAATGTTTTAATAAGTTCTCCAACAGGTACAGGCAAAACTTTATCTGCTTTTTTAAGCGTTATAAATAAGTTAGTTAAATATGCTAAAGAGGGTAAATTAGAAAATAGAGTGTATGCTATATATCTATCACCTTTAAGAGCGTTAGGTAATGATATAAAGGTTAATTTAGATGAACCTTTTAAAGAAATAACTGCATTGATAGAAGCAAGAAATCATCCAATGCAAGAGATAAGACACGCTGTAAGAAGCGGTGATACAACAGCTTATCAAAAGCAGAAAATGAATACAATAACTCCTCATATACTTATTACAACTCCTGAAAGTTTAGCTTTAATGTTAAGCTCAACTAAATTTGTTGAAAAAATAAAAAATGTAGAAAATGTAATAATCGATGAAATTCATGCTCTATGTGAGAATAAAAGAGGAACACATCTTTCTTTAAGTTTAGAAAGATTAGAAAATATGTGCTCAAAACCTTTTAGTAGAACGGGTTTATCGGCAACCATATCTCCTATGAAAGATATAGCACAATATCTTGTAGGTTATAAAAATGATAGTTCTAGAGAATGTAAAGTAGTTGAGATCTCCTATTCTAAAGAGAGAGATTTAAAAGTTTTTGCACCTGTTAAAGATCCTGTATATACAGAAGTAGAAAAAGCAAACAAAGCTTTATATAAGATACTTAGAGGTATTATAGAAAAGAATCAGACAACTTTAATCTTTACTAATACTAGAGCAGGTACAGAAAGCGTTGTTTTAAGCTTACAACATCTTTTTGCATCTGAATGGGAAAACGTAGAAGATAAAATAGTAGCCCATCATAGCTCATTATCTAAAGAACAAAGATTTTGGGTAGAAGAACACTTAAAAGCAGGCCAAGCTAGAGTAGTAGTAAGTTCTACTTCGCTTGAATTAGGTATTGATATAGGTTCTATAGGAACTGTAGTTCAAATAGGATCACCTAAGTCTATTGCAAGATGTCTACAAAGAGTAGGAAGAGCTGGTCATAACTTAGAAGCTAAAACTATAGGACATTTTGTGTGTCCTGATAGTGATGATTTTCTAGAAGTAGCTGTAATGTTAAAGAAAAGTTATGAAGGAAAAGTAGATAGTGTAATAATGCCTAGAGCTTGTTTAGATGTATTAGCTCAACACATAATGGGAATGGCATTAGAACAAAAGTGGAATGTAGATGCTGCTTATGAGTTAATTAAAAGAGCAGCTCCTTATCATGACTTAAAGAGAGAAGATTTTGATAATACTTTAGAGTTTCTAAATGGTACTAATAAAAATTTAGAAGAGGCTAGAGTATATGGAAAAATATGGTACGATAAAGAGACAAAAGAATTCGGAAAAAGAGGAAAACTTGCTCGTTTAATTTATATGTCAAATATTGGTACTATCCCTGATGAAGCTAAAATTACAGTTGTAACTAGTGATAAGAAAAATATAGGATATGTAGATGAAGGCTTTTTAGAAAGATTAAAAAAAGGTGATATATTCATATTAGGCGGAAGATGTTATCTGTTTAAATCGGCTGCTGGAATGAAAATGAGAGTTGAATCCGTTGTTAATGCTTCTCCTACAGTACCTAGTTGGTTTTCTGAACAATTACCTTTAAGTTTCGATTTAGCAGCAGATATCCGTCTTGTAAGAGAGAGGGTTTTAAATGCATTTAAAAACAAAAAGAGTCAAAGAGAAATATTAGATCTGTTAGAAGAGATGCCAATAGATGAAAATGCAGCTGAAGTTTTATATGAATATTTTAAACAACAATATTTGTATTTAAGGAGAGTAGCAGGTGATTTTAACTTTAATAGAAATACTTGGCTTCTTGAATATTATAACTCTAGAGAAGGTTATAGAATAATTTTCCATACTTTATATGGAAGAAGAGTAAATGATGCTTTAGCAAGAATTTATGCAGTACAATTAGGTAAAAAATTAAAGAAAAATATTGCATTGTCAATAACTGATAATGGCTTTATGGTTCATTTACCTAAAGAGATGAAATTTGATCCTAAACTATTAAAAGATATAGATGCTGAAGAAATATTAAAAGAGGCTTTAGATAGTACTGAAATTTTAAGAAGAAGATTTAGACATGTAGCTGCAAGAGGTCTAATGATTCTTAAAAGATATAAAGGTTATCAAATGAGAGTAGGAAGACAACAAATTACAGCTACTACTTTACTAAAAGTTGTTAAAGAAGAAAATGCATTTCCATTGCTTAAGGAAACATACAGAGAAATATTGGAAGATTATTTGGATCTAAGAAATTTAAATAAAGTTTTAGAAGAATATAATAATAAGAAAATAGATATATTGGAAATAACTGTAGACGTTCCTACTCCATTTGCTCATTCAATGATCATAACAGGTATGAGTGATGTGGTATTGGCTGCTGATAGAAAAGCTGTGTTAAGAGAGTTAAGAGAAGCAGTTCAGTCTAAAATAGGAAAGTTAAGATGATAATAGATCATGGTGATGTAATATTTTTACCTCTAGGAATATATTTTAAGAATAGTTCAGCATTAGTTATTGCCGACATTCATATAGGATTTGAAAGAGCTTTGCAAAAACAAGGAATTCAAATGCCTAGGAGTTACTATCCAGATATTAAAAAATTAGTAGAGGAATATATTAATATTATAAGACCAGATGTTTTAGTTCTTGCAGGTGATGTTAAAGAAGATTTTGGAGAATTTAATTTTCAGGAATTTTTTGAATTAAGAGATTTTTTAACTTTTTTAAAAGATTTTAACCTAAAGGTAGAAGTAGTAAGAGGAAACCATGATAACTATCTTCTACCTTTTTTGAAAAGATTTGGAATAGAAGGCCATGAAGAATTTCTAGTTTTAGATGATGTTTTTATAACGCATGGGCATCTATCATTAGAAAGAGAAATAAAGGAATCTAAGGCAAAAAAGATAGTGTTTGGACACGAACATCCAAGCGTAGCAATTATAGATGAAGTAGGCGCTTCGCTTAAATTTAAAGCTATAGTTACAGGAGAAGTGCATGGAAAAGAGATGTTTATTGTTCCACCCTTTTCTCCTCTTAAACCGGGTAATGATATAAATACAGTTGAGAAATATCAACTTCTCTCACCTATATTTAGAGCTTCAAATTTGAAAACATGTAAAATACATATCTACGAAGAAGACGAATGGTTTGCATTCGATTTAAAAGATATTTCTCAATAAAAAGCACTTTATCTAGTGCTTTTTTTAAAATTAAATTTCTAAGATTCTTAAAACAAATTTTTAAAGTTTATGAATTAGCCTTTAGAATTTTTGTAGGTAAATTTCGAAATTCAAAATGTAAATTAGGTTTACAAATAATATTAATAAATATATAATTTTCATTAAGATATATAATACTCTTTTAACTAATATGATATAGGGTCCAAAATTATTCCCATAATTATATATTCAGTAACAATAGTTTAATATAAGGAGAATTTATGTTAAAAACCTTATTGGTAATTTTAATCTTCCTTAACTGTAATAAATATAAAGTTAAAATGGAACAAAAATCAAAAGGAAATTCTAAAATTATTGAAATCTTTAAAAGAATTGAACAAGATTCTCAAGGTCTTCAATATCTTTGTGATATTTTAGGTGTAAATATGAGAGAAGTTTATAGTTTCTTTAATTATCCTTTATCAAATAATTTAGATTTTGAAAAAAATCTTTCTAAAGAAGATAACGTATATACTGATGACATATTTGAAAAATTGGAATTTTCAGAGAAGATTAATATTCTAGATGAATACGGCCTTAGTATATTTCATTATTCAATTCTATATTCTGGGGGCAATTCTTCAATTTCAATGTTACTTGCTTTAGGAGCAGATATCAATTTTCCTACCTCAGAGGGCAAGAGCCCTATATTTTTATTATTAGAAAGCAAATTTTTATTTCCTGAGTTAGATAAAAGTACTTTACAAAAATACAATTGTGAACTGAGATTAAGTAAATTTCAAACACTTTTAAGATTTGCTAATGAAATTGATTTTGATTTTAAGTATAAAAAAAATAACTTTGAAACTTATATTAAAAAATTACTTTCTATTTCTGTTAAATTAAAAGATTTTTCAGAAGATGCAATGATTGATTTTGAATTTTATTCTAACCTAAATCATATGCTTGAAACACCTAAAAAGGTAAAGGCCAAAAACATAGATTTAGATAATAAAAATATTTATCTAAATCAAAATGAAAGTGAAGAAATATTAGAATCTTTATGTTCACATAATTTAAATAAACTTAAAGAATCTTTAAAATTTTTTAAAGATAAAGAAATTTCAACTATCATGATTTCCAATAATGATTTATTAATTAATTCAATTCATCTAGAATTTTTAGAAGGAATTAAATTTCTTATTCCCTATTTTAATTTGAATAATCCTGTATATTTAAAGTATTCTTTAATTTTATTAAAAAAAGATATCGTACTAGAATTTTTACCAAAAATTTCTAATATTAATTTTTATGATGAAAATGGATTTACTCTTTTGATGTT